>JAKDUN010000475.1 GCA_030457675.1 Brachybacterium sp.
CGCTCGGCGGGCCGGCGCCGCCCCGGGGGCCGACGATCAGATGTCGAGGAAACGGACGTCCTTGGCGTTCTCCTGGATGAAGCGGCGGCGGGACTCGACGTCGTCCCCCATCAGCACGGAGAAGATGGTGTCGGCGTCGGCGGCCTCGTCGACCGTGACCTGCTTCAGGGTGCGGGTGGCGGTGTCCATGGTGGTGGACTGCAGTTCCTTCCAGTCCATCTCGCCCAGACCCTTGTAGCGCTGAATGCCGTTGTCGCGGGGGATGCGGCGGCCGGCGGCACGACCGGCCTCGAGGCGCTCCTGGCGCTCCTCGTCGCTGAACACGTACTCGTGCGGGGCGTTCGTCCACTTCAGGCGGTACAGGGGCGGCATCGCGATGAACACGTGGCCGAGCTCGATGAGCGGCCGCATGTAGCGGAACAGCAGCGTGAGCAGCAGCGTCACGATGTGCTGACCGTCGACATCGGCATCGGCCATCAGGACGATCTTGTGGTACCGCAGCTTGGTGGCGTCGAAGTCCTCGCCGATGCCGGTGCCGAAGGCGGTGATCAGGGAGCGGACCTCCTGGTTGTCCAGGGCCCGATCGAGTCGCGCCTTCTCGACGTTGAGGATCTTGCCACGGATGGGGAGGATCGCCTGCGTGCGCGGGTCCCGGCCCATCACCGCCGAGCCCCCGGCGGAGTCGCCCTCGACGATGAAGATCTCGGATTCGGCGGGGTTGCGAGAGGCGCAGTCGCGCAGCTTGCCGGGCATCCCGCCGGTCTCCAGCGGGGACTTGCGGCGGGTGGCGTCGCGTGCCTTGCGCGCCGCCTCCCGGGCCGCGGCGGCGGCCTGGCCCTTCATGACGATGGACTTGGCCTCCTGGGGATTGGAGGCGAACCAGTCCTGCAGCTGGTCGGTCATCACCTTGACCATGAAGGTGCGCGCGATGGTGTTGCCGAGCTTGGTCTTGGTCTGGCCCTCGAACTGGGGTTCACCGAGCTTGACCGAGACCACCGCGGTCAGGCCCTCACGGATGTCCTCACCGGTGAGGTTGGCGTCCTTCTCCTTGAGCAGGCCCTGGGCCCGCCCGTACCGGTTCACGATCGAGGTGAGCGAGGAGCGGAAGCCCTCCTCGTGGGTACCGCCCTCATGGGTGTTGATGGTGTTGGCGTAGGTGTGCACCGACTCCGAGTAGGCACCGGTCCACTGCATCGCGACCTCGACGGAGATCGCCGCCGTCGTGTCCTCGGACTCGAAGGAGATGATCTCGGGGTGGATGACCTCGGCCCGCTTGGCGGTGTTGATGAATTCGACGAAGTCCTGCAGGCCGCGCTCGTAGTGGTACGTGACGGTGCGGGGACCGGAGCTCTTCTCCTGGTCCGCGGCCTCGAGCTCGACGTCGACGGGGGCGAGGTCGTCGTCCTCGGTCCCGTCGTTCTCCGGGGTGCGCTCATCGGTCAGCGACAGGCGCAGTCCCTTGTTCAGGAACGCCATCTGCTGGAACCGCTTGCGCAGCGTCTCGAAGTCGTAGACCGTCTCATCGAAGATCTCGTCATCGGCCCAGAAGGTGATGGTGGTGCCGGTCTCCTCGGTCTCCTCGCCCTTCTCGAGCTCCATGGTCGGCACGCCGCGGGAGTAGCTCTGTCGCCACACGTACCCGTCACGGCGGATCTCCACGTCCATGCGGATGGACAGGGCGTTGACCACGGAGGAGCCCACGCCGTGCAGGCCGCCGGAGACCGCGTAGCCGCCGCCGCCGAACTTGCCGCCGGCGTGCAGCACGGTCAGCACCAGCTCCACAGCGGGCTTGCCCTCGGTGGGGTGCATCGCCACGGGGATGCCGCGGGCATGGTCGACGCAGCGCACGCCGCCGTCCGCCTGCAGCGTGACCTCGATGGAGCTGCCGTGCCCGGCCATCGCCTCGTCGACCGAGTTGTCGACGATCTCCTGGACCATGTGGTGCAGGCCGCGCTCACCGGTGGAGCCGATGTACATGCCCGGACGCTTGCGGACCGC
>JAKDUN010000086.1 GCA_030457675.1 Brachybacterium sp.
ACTGGGTTCGAACCAGTGACCTCTTCCGTGTCAGGGAAGCGCGCTACCGCTGCGCCAATCGCCCGGCGCGTCCGAGGACGCGGGGGAGGGGTGGAGCGGACGACCGGATTCGAACCGGCGACCCTCACCTTGGCAAGGTGATGCTCTACCAACTGAGCTACGTCCGCATATCGGCTGAGCCGACGAAGGACGACAGTATTCCGCTCCGGCCCGCTTCGCAAATGCTGGGGGTCCGCAGTGTTCGAGGTCACGGGCAGGCACGGGTGCATGTGCCGGTCGGAGGTGCGTGCCGGCCGACACGGGGCGGGCCGGAGACGAGAGGGATCGGCTGGAACCGGCCAGAACCTGCCGGAGCCTGCCGGGATGTAGGTCACATCGTGAATGGTGCAGAGCGGCGCGGGAACCATGTAAGCTTCTTCGAGTCCACTCGAGAGGGTGGCCAGCACCTTCAGGGCGATTGGCGCAGTGGTAGCGCGCTTCCTTCACACGGAAGAGGTCACTGGTTCGAACCCAGTATCGCCCACGGCGGGATCCTCGGTTCCCTGCCCCGCGGACGTAGCTCAGTTGGTAGAGCATCACCTTGCCAAGGTGAGGGTCGCCGGTTCGAATCCGGTCGTCCGCTCTGGGAGCGGCGCCTCCGGCGATCGTCGGAAGCGCCTTTTCCTCTGATATGGCACACCCGGTGGGTTGGCCGAGTGGTTAGGCAACGGCCTGCAAAGCCGTGTACACGGGTTCGAATCCCGTACCCACCTCCGCCGGCACAAGGTGCCGATACGGGCGATTGGCGCAGCGGTAGCGCGCTTCCCTGACACGGAAGAGGTCACTGGTTCGATCCCAGTATCGCCCACCCACGAGAACAGCCCCGGCTCCGGCCGGGGCTGTTCTGCATTCCCCGACGGCGCGGTTCTGGAGCCGACTGAGCCATGGCTGCCCATGGGTTCAGGCTCTTGCGGCCCCTTGTCATGGCTCGCGTTCTCACGGCTCCTGGTTCTCCGACGGCTCCTGGGCCCCTTCGGCCCCGTGGCCACCGGCGCGATACCGCAGCGTGATCGGCCCCGTCGCCTGCCTGTCGCGAGATGGCGACATAGGATCGCGGCACGGCGACGGCGGTGCGACAGCGCTGCCACACCGCGTCGATAGCGTCCAGAGCAAGGCGCATCATGAATGCCACAGCACGCAGCACATCCCGCATCGTCCGCGGCCTGGCCGCAGCGAGCCTGATCACGGCACTGGCGGCCGGGTGCCAGTTCGGCATCGGGGAGGACGAGCAGCCGACGGGCGGCTCCGATCCCGCCGTCGAGCAGGGCGAGGACCCCGCAGGCGACGGCTCCGACGAGGATCAGCAGGATCCCCAGGCCTCCGACGGCGGGAGCGAGGGGGCGGCGACGGCGCGGCGGGCTCTGATGAGGAGGACGCGGTGGTGGATGACGACGCCGCTGCGGCAGGCGTGGACCTGAGCAGCCTCGGGGAACCGGTGGCCACGGCAGAGATCCCTGCCACCGTCGAGGACAATGACGATGCGACCATGACCGTGGAGCTGTTCGGCCTGGAGCGGCGCGACGACACGGTGGTGGCCACCTTCGCCTTCACCGTCAACAGCGACACCGGCTCCCAGGACGCGCAACAGCTCTACCACTTCCTCGGCTACACCGGATGGCACCCGTACGCCATCGACACCGTGAACCTCAACAAGCACGGTGTGCTGGGCGGGGCCAAGGTCGGGCAGACGGACTACCAGAGCACGCGCTTCAAGCCCGGTCAGACCTTCTACGCCTACGCCTCCTTCGCCGCCCCGCCGGAGGACGTCACCGCCATGGACGTGATGATGGTCGACGGTGCACCGATGGCCACGGGGGTGGAGATCCGATGAGGCGCACGGGAACGAGACCCCTCGGCGTCGCCGCGCTGTGCGCGACATTGCTGATCGGCGCGGGGGCCGCGCGGGCCGATGACGTCATGTCCCTGGATGCCAACATCACCGCGATGGACCGCAACGTCATCCCGATCGACGACCGGGTCACCGAAGGGGGCACCACCACCATCACCCTCGAGTCGGACGTCCTGTTCGACTTCGGCTCGGCCGAGCTGAGCGAGGCAGCGCAGAAGAAGATCGGTGAGCTGGAGGGGGAGATCCCCGAGGGCGGAGCCGTCTCCGTCGACGGCCACACCGACGACGTCCCTTACCACCGCGGCAACGACGTGCTCTCCCAGGAGCGCGCCCAGGCCGTGGCCGATGCGATCGCCGCCGCCAGGCCAGATCTGGACCTCACGGTCACCGGTCACGGCGACACCGATCCCGTCGCCCCCAACAGCAAGGGCGGGGAGGACAACCCGGAGGGCCGCGCCGAGAACCGCCGCGTCGAGATCCGCTATGACGGCTCATCGTCCCCGCATCCTGCTGGTGGATGACGACGCGACCATCCGCGAGCACCTCACCGGGGTGCTCGAGCGCAGCGGCCTGGACGTCGAGCCGGCGGCCGATGGCGCCCAGGCCCTGCGCAGCATCGAGGCGAGCACCCCGGACCTGGTGATCCTGGACGTGATGATGCCGGTGATGGACGGCCGGGAGGCCCTGCGCCGCATCCGGGCGGGTCACGACTGGCTGCCGGTCATCCTGCTCACACAGGTGGGGGAGAGCTTCGAGCGTGCCGCAGCCCTGGACGAAGGGGCAGACGACTACCTCAACAAGCCCTTCGACCCACAGGAGCTGCTGGCTCGGATCAGGGCCGTGCTGCGCCGCAGCAGCCTGGGCTCCGTCCCCCTCAGCGCCGCCCAGGCGCTGAGGGCCGGGGCGCTGCGGATCGACCGCCCGGCGCGGCGGGTGTTCCTCGGTGATGTCGAGAAGCAGCTCACCCCCAGGGCGTTCGCCCTGCTGGAGTTCCTCATGTCCCATCCGGACGAGGTGTTCGGCCGCGAGCGCCTGCTGCAGACGGTGTGGGGGTTCGACGCCATCGTCACCAGCCGTGCCGTGGACCACCGGGTGGCGGAGATCCGCCGGGTCCTCGGTGAGGACGCCGCGGCCGCCTCGTACGTGGAGACCGTGCCGGGGCTCGGCTACCGATTCGTGCATCCGGTGGAGCGCGGATGAGGACGAGGACGCAGGAGGATCTGAGGATCCTGGCTGGCGCGGTGATCGTCCCCGCCGTGCTGGGCCTGGCGCTCTCGGTGATCTGGTGGGCCGCCGGTGGTGACGGGACGTTCTACATGACGTTGTACCTGCCATGGCTGCCGTTCGCCGTGGGCCTGCTGATCAGTGCCCTGCTGCTGCCGGCGCTGGTGACCCTGATCGCGATGCGCCGTCACGTCGAGCAGGTGCGCCGCCGCACCGTCCAGGAGCAGACGGCCAGCAGGCGTCGCCTGCTCGCGCGACTGGACCACGAGATCAAGAACCCCATCCAGGGGATCCGTGCCGCGCTCGCCGATGAGCCCTCGGAGCGGCAGCGCGCCAGCATCGACGCCCAGTCACAGCGCCTGACTAGTCTCCACGGGGATCTGCGGCAGATCGGCGAGGTGGAGCACACCGCGCTCGAGCTCACCACCATCGATCCGGCGGCCCTCGTCGAGGAGGCCGTCGCCACCATCACCGAGGCTCCCGGCGCCGGCGAACGACGCATCGCCGTCTCGCTGCCCACCGCTCCGCGTCCGATCCCTGCGATCGTGGGGGACGAGGACCTGCTGTTCCTGGCCCTGGTGAACGTACTGACCAACGCCGTGAAGTACTCCGCCCCGGGGACGCGATCGAGGTGCGGGGCCGCGCCGCCGATGACGTGGTGGTGCTGGAGATCGCCGACACCGGGCGCGGCATCGCGCCCGAGGAACTGGACCTGGTGTGGGAGGAGCTTGGGCGGGCCCAGGAGGCTCGCTCCGTCGAGGGCTCCGGCCTGGGCCTGCCGATGGTCCGCGCCATCATCGAACGGCACGGCGGTCGGGCCGGTCTCGACTCCTGGCTCGGGGAGGGCTCCACCGTGACCCTGACCCTGCCCACCCAGGGGCCTCCGGCGAACCGCTGACTGCGGCCTCACCCGCCGTCCACGTCCCGTCGGATCATCGCGACACTGCCCGCAGCAACTCCGGCGACAGCCCACATCACCAGCCACCAGGGATGACCACCTGGGATCTCCGCCGGATGATGACTGAGCAGGGCAACCCCCGCGCCCCCGGGAAGCACTCCGATGGCGGGGATCATCATCGACAGCACCGGGACCACCGCGCACAGCGTGCACAGCGCTGCTGCGGAGGCCCAGGCCCGGCGCAGCAGGAGGGCCAGGCCCCACGCTAGCACCATCATCAGCAGCAGGTACATGGTCACCGCCGACGCGACCGAAGCACCGGGTCCGAGCAACGAGGCCCCCGGGGTCTCGTCGGCGTCCGCCATCGCTGGTGCGCCGAGGGCATGCGTGAGAACGACAGCGGTCACCGAGGTGATCGTCGCAGCGGGGACCGCCCACACCGCCGCCGCGATCCCCTGTGCGGTCAGCAGACGTCCCCGACGGGGGACCGCCAGCACTGCGGTGCCGTGGTGCCCGTCCCTGAACTGGGTGCCGCCGACCAGCGACGCGGCGGTGATCAGCGCGAGCTGGGCCGTGCGGATTGTCGCCTGCGTGAGAACCGCAGCGGGGGCACCGTCCGCGCCGTGCCCCGGTGGCTGCAAGATCAGCGGCAGACCCCCGGCGATCAGCACCGCCGTGAGAGTCGCTGCGAGGATCCCGCGGGAGCGGGCGATCTGCAGCAGTGCAGCCCGGATGATGCCGGTCATGCGGGCCACCTGCTGCGGGAGGCCGCGGTGGCCGCCACCGCGAGGAGTCCCCAGCCTCCGAGCACGGCCCAGGACACCCACGGCGTGGGCGGAGCACCGAGCAGCTGAGGATGGAACAGAGCGATGCCCGCCGCATCGGGGAGCAGGGTGCCCGACCCGCCCAGTCGTTCCAGCACTGCCCAGGCGGGGACGATCGTGGTGAGGATCAGGAGGACTACGAACGGTACGACAGCCGTCCGGAACAGATGGGTGAGGGCGTGCGCGACCATTCCCATCACGGCCCAGGTGGCGCTCATTGCGATCAGGCGCGTGAGAGGCTCGCCGGTCCACAGGGGGCCCTCTAGCAGCATCCGGGCCACTATCATTGCGGTCCCGGTTCCCAGCATTCCGACCACCCCAGCCCAGATGCCGGTCAGCATTGCTTCGAGTGCGGCGAACCGACCCCGACGGGGCATGGCCAGCGCGGTGGCGGTGGCCTGGCGTCCGTTGCCTCGCTGCGGGGGCGCGGTGGACAGCTCCTGATGAGCTGCCAGGACCCCGACCAGCATGGCCACGGGGAGCAGCAGGTGGGATTCATCCAGTCCCAGGTGGGACGGATCCGTGTAGGCACCGGGCCGGCCACCCGCCAGGTTCATCCGGATCTGGGTGGCCGTCACCGAGGTCAGTAGGGCGGGGAGGATCGCCGCGGCCGCACTCGCGATCCACAGGGACCGCAGTGTCACCAGGCGGAGTAGCGTCGCACCCATCATGTCTGATCCCTCCGTCCGCGATGGACGGTAATGGACGCATAGGCCGACTCGAGATCGCCGAACCGCTCACGGACAGAGATCATGTCCCCCTGCAGGAGCAGCCGCCCATGGTCGAGGAGCGTCACGGAGTCGGCGAGGTCCTCGAGCTCGCGCAGCAGGTGACTGGAGATCAGGACCGTGCCGCCCTCCGAGGCGTGTGTGCGCAAGAGCTCCCGCAGCCATCGGATGCCGGCCGGGTCCAACCCGTTGGTCGGCTCGTCGAGGATCAGCGCCTCGGGCTTGCCCAGCAGTGCGGTCGCGATGCCCAGACGTTGGTTCATGCCCAGGGAGAACGCCCCCACGCGACGCCTGCCCTCGGACAGCAGCCCCACCAGGTCCAGCACCTCGTCCACCCGTGAGCGGGGCAGACCATGGGTGAGTGCGACCCACCGCAGGTGGTCCACGGCCCGACGGGTGCGCAGCGCGCCGGATCCGCCGAGTACTGTCCCGACCGTCGTAAGGGGCCGCTGGAGATCCCGGTACCGCCTGCCCGCGATCGTCGCGGTCCCCGCGCTGGGGCGCTCCAGTCCCGTGAGTATCCGGATCAGTGTGGTCTTCCCTGCGCCGTTGGGTCCCACCAGGGCCGTGATCCGGCCCGGTGGAGCGCTGAGCGAGATGTCGTCCAGCACGGTGCGAGTGCCTCGTCGGCGGGTCAGTGAGGTGCATTCGATCATGCCGGCAGTCAACGCGAATGGGCCGGTGCAGCACATCGGTGCGCCGGCCGATCCCCACGGTCGGGGCAGCGCCCGGGATCGGACCGTGGGCCGATGAAGCGGATGCGGCCAGGCGCTAGGGTCGCTGGGTGGGCCGGCCGTCGGCGGAGACGTCGGCGGAGAGGAGAGGATGGAGCAGTGTCACGCGTGAGCACCGTCGATGTCCCTCGCCGCTCCCGGGTCACACAGCTGGTGACCATTGCCGCTGTGCTGGTGGTGGGGCTCCTGCTCCTGGTGGGCCCACTGGCGCGGTGGCCCTGGGCCGCCATGGTGACCTGGGCGCTGGCAGCAGCGCTGCTGGCGTGGACCCTCCACCGGCACCGCAGCGACCGGCGCCGGTACGAGCGGAGCCTGGCCGAGGCAGGCGTGCGGGAGGCCCGGTCGGAGCAGCGACTGGAGCTCGCACGCACACTCCACGAGCGGTTGTCCTCGCACCTGGGAGCAATCACCATGCAGTCGACGATCGCACTGCGCGACCCAGCAGCCATCCCTCCGCAGGAGGCTCTTGCCACGGTGGAGTACACCTCCCGCGAGGCGACCCACCAGCTCCGGACCGTGATCATCCAGCTGCGGGACGGTTCCGCCGGCTTCACCGTCCCCGGAGCCCAGCGGATCACCACCGCGGTCTCCAGCGCCCGGGCGCAGGGGATGGACGTGACCCTCCAGCAGTCGACCGGGATCCCCGACCGGATGCTCGACCTGCTGGCGACCGTGGTGGAGGAGGGGATCACCAACGCATTCCGCCACGCAGGGCCGGGGAAGGTCCGGGTCGTCATTGACCAGGCCGAGCAGCACGCAACGGCGGTCATCGAGGACAGCGGCCCGGTCCTGGGTTGCACGGGCGTGCGCGGCACCGGTTTCGGCCTCAGCGGCCTGCGAGAGCTCATCGCCCCCTGCGGAGGCGAGCTCGAGGCGGGGCCGATGGCCGACGGATCCGGCTGGCGGCTCGCCGTACGGATTCCGCGGGACATCCGGAGCGGCGCATGATACGCATGGTCCTCGCCGACGACGATGCGCTCCTGCGCAGCTCCTTGACGATCCTGGTGGATGCCGAACCGGACATGGAGGTGGTCGCGGCCGTCGGTGACGGTGCCCGCGCCGTGGCCGCGACCCGATCCTTGGCCCCGGACCTCGTGCTCCTGGACGTGCGCATGCCGGGGATGGACGGGATCGACGCCGCGCGTGCCCTGCGCCGCGACCCACCCTCCCCTCCGCCCGTCGTGGTGATGCTGACCATGGTCGACGAGGAACCGGCCGTGCGGTCCGCACTCGAGCTCGGTGTGCACGGTTATCTGCTGAAGGACTCCTCGCCGGAGTCGCTCCTGGAGCAGATCCGAAGGGCAGCGCGAGGCGAACGGGTGCTGGGTGCCGACACTCTCGCCCAGGTGATCCGCGGCTACCTCGGCAATCCCCGTCAGGACCCTCGCGCGCCGCGTGCCGGCGCACGCGGCGTTGCCCAGTCCGGTGCGCTCGGCGGGCTCACACCTCGAGAGCGCGAGGTGCTCGACCTCATCGCCGAGGGGCTCTCGAACGCGGAGATCCAGCAGCAGCTGTACATCTCCCGGGGAACGCTCAAGACCCACATCTCGGCGCTGCTACGCAAGACGGGCTCCCGTGATCGCAGCGCACTGATCGTGCTGGCCCATCGACTGGAGCACCGGGGGGACTGAGCCCGTGGCATCCTCGAACGGGGGTCCGCTCGCCGTCGCCAGGCGGTAGCGTCCGCATCCGGGGCACACCGGCCGGTTCCCGTTGCTAGGGCCGGAAGTGACGCATCTCGCATCAGGACCCGGCCGCTGATGCCTACGACACCCACAAGGAGCCCACCCATGCGTGTACTGGTCATCCGTGCCCACCCCCTCGACTCCAGCAAGTCCCGGTCCATGGCCATGGCCGACGTGTTCCTCGAGGAGCTGCGGTCCTCGCACCCCGACGCTTCCGTCGACGACGTGCGCCTGTACGAGACCGCCGTGCCCGAGATCGACCTGGACATGATGACCGGCTGGGAGCGCCTGGCAGACGGTGAGCACTTCTCCCACCTGACCGGGCCCCAGCAGAACAAGCTCGCCCTGTTCGACCAGTACACCAAGCAGTTCCAGGCGGCCGATCTGGTGGTGATCGCGAACCCCCTGTGGAACCTGTCTGTGCCCACACGCCTGAAGGCCTGGATCGACACCATCTGCCGGGCCGGAGTCACCTTCCGGTATACGGAGGCGGGCGCCGCGAAAGGCCTGGTCAAGGGCAAGACGGTGGTCCACCTGCAGGCCAGCGGCGGCCATTTCGACCAGCAGGATCCGGCCTGCCTCTACATCAGGGGAATGTTCTCTTTCCTGGGGTGCGAGGTGCACACGGTGGCCGCGGAGGGCATGGACCACGAGCCCGATCGTGCCGAGCAGATCCTGGAGGAGGCTCACGTCAGGGTGAGGGAGCTGGCGCGCGGGCTCTGAGCCATCGGACCGGTGCGGGGCGGGTGGCTCAGGGTGGCGGTGGCCGGCGGGAAGCGAGTGCGCACGGCCGGTGCGGGGCACTGTCGCGCCCGTCTACGATGGCTCGTGGAGCCGGCACCGTAGGCCGGATCGCGACCCCTCAATGCAAGGAGCATCACCGTGGCCCAGTTCGACATCACCCTCGACGGCAGTCCCCAGCAGGTCGAGGAGGGCACCACCGGCACCGAGCTCTTCGAGGGTCGCGGCGAGGTGATCGCCCTGCGCATCGACGGAGAGCTGCGTGACCTCTACACCCCGCTGGCCGCAGGCCAGGTGGTCGAGGCCGTGGAGATCTCTAGCGAGGACGGCCTGTCGATCCTGCGCCACAGCGCCGCGCACGTCCTCGCCCAGGCGGTCCAGACGACGAACCCCGAGGCGAAGCTCGGCATCGGCCCGCCCATCACCGACGGCTTCTACTACGACTTCGACGTCGCCGAGCCGTTCACCCCCGAGTCCCTCAAGGCGCTCGAGAAGGAGATGAACCGGATCATCAAGTCCGGTCAGCGCTTCGTGCGGCGCGAGATCTCCGACGACGCCGCCCGGGCCGAGGAGGCGGGCGAGCCCTACAAGCTCGAGCTGGTCGGCCTGAAGTCGACTGCCGACGATGCCGCCGAGGGCGCGAGCGTCGAGGTCGGCGAGGGCGGGCTGTCCATGTACGACAACGTGGACAAGAAGGGCCAGACCGTCTGGACGGATCTGTGCCGCGGCCCGCACCTGCCCACCACCAAGCTCATCGGCAACGGCTTCGCGCTCACCCGCTCCGCCGCCGCCTACTGGCGAGGCAGCGAGAAGAATCCGATGCTGCAGCGCGTCTACGGCACGGCCTGGCCCTCCAAAGAAGAGCTGCGAGCCCATCAGGAGCGCATCGCCGAGGCCGAGCGTCGCGACCACCGCCGACTCGGCAGCGAGCTGGACCTTTTCTCCTTCCCTGACGAGATCGGCTCCGGACTGCCGGTGTTCCACCCCAAGGGCGCCATGATCAAGATGGAGATGGAGGACTACTCCCGCCGCCGCCACGTCGAGGCCGGTTACTCGTTCGTCTCCACCCCGCACATCACGAAGAAGAACCTCTTCGAGACCTCGAAGCACCTCGAGTGGTACGCGGACGGCATGTACCCGCCGATGCACGTGGACGAGGAGGTGGACGCGGACGGCAACGTCACCAAGCAGGGCCAGGACTACTACCTCAAGCCCATGAACTGCCCGATGCACAACCTCATCTACTCCTCCCGCGGACGCTCCTACCGCGAGCTGCCGCTGCGGCTGTTCGAGTTCGGCAGCGTCTACCGCTACGAGAAGTCCGGCGTGGTGCACGGCCTGACCCGCGCCCGCGGCTTCACCCAGGACGACGCGCACATCTACACCACGCGCGAACAGATGAAGGCCGAGATCTCGACCACCCTGGACTTCGTCCTGGGGCTGCTCAAGGACTACGGCCTGGATGACTTCTATCTCGAGCTGTCCACCCGAGATCCCGAGAAGTCCGTCGGCGACGAATCCACCTGGGAGGAGGCGACCCGCACCCTCGAAGAGGTCGCCACCGCCTCCGGTCTGGACCTCGTTCCGGACCCGGGCGGCGCCGCCTTCTACGGCCCGAAGATCTCCGTGCAGGCGAAGGACGCGATCGGCCGCACCTGGCAGCTCTCCACCATCCAGCTGGACTTCTTCGAGCCGGAGCTGTTCGAGCTCGAGTACACCGCGCCCGACGGCTCCCGCCAGCGCCCGGTGATGATCCACCGTGCCCTGTTCGGCTCGATCGAGCGGTTCTTCGGGGTGCTGCTGGAGCACTACGCCGGGGCGTTCCCGGTGTGGCTGGCCCCGGTGCAGGTCGTCGGCGTCCCGGTGGCGGCGGAGTACGTGCCCTATCTCGAGGAGGTGGCCGCGAAGCTGCGCGCCCACGGGGTGCGGGTCGAGGTCGACTCCTCCGACGACCGGATGCAGAAGAAGATCCGTACCCATACCAAGGAGAAGGTGCCCTACCTGCTCATCGCCGGCGGCGAGGACCAGGAGAACGGGGCCGTCTCCTTCCGCATGCGCGACGGCAGTCAGGACAACGGCATCGACGTGGACGCGGCGGTCGAGCGCATCGTCACCGCCATTTCGGACAAGGCGCAGGTATGAGTTCGCAGCCCGGGTCCACCGGCGAGCCTCCTGTCGAGGACGCCCCCCCCTTAGAGGGCGTGCCCGGCGCCCCCCACCGCCTGTGGGCCCCCCACCCGCTGGGCGACATGGGCGGCGCGCCAAAC
>JAKDUN010000476.1 GCA_030457675.1 Brachybacterium sp.
CCGCTCTCGGAGTCGCTGCCGCCCTCCGAGTCGAAGGCGATGAGACCTGCGCCCACGGCGGCGGCCTCGGCGTTCTCGGGCAGAGGCGTGCTCCAGCGTTGAGTCCCATCGACGTCGAACCCGTACAGCCTGGATCCGACCGTGACCAGGGTGTCGCTCGACGAATCGAACCATGCCTCAGCGATCTCGGAATCGACGGTGGCCCCCGTGTGCAGGTCGATCAGGGTTCGTGTGTGGCTGCCCGCATCGCCCACCAGCGCATGAGAGGTGCCGATCGGCTCCCACGGGACCTCCCGGGCCTCGGATGCGCTCATGCCGAGGTCCTCGGGTGCTCGAGTCCAGAGTCTGTGACCATCGGGATCTTCACCGACGATGCTGCCGCCCTGGCTGCGCACGAGATGCTCACCGAACATCGCGATCACGCCGGAAGACTCGCCCTCGCCCTCGCCCTCGCTCTCGCTCTCGCCCTCGGCAGCGGTCACGTCTCCGGTGCTCGGATCGAGTGCGGTGCGGGGACCGCCGGTTCCGATGAAGTCCTTCGGCGGTCCCGCGAAGACGAGTCCGTTGCCTAGCATCGGACCAGGGGTCTCCACCGGTCCCCATTGTTTCTCGCCGGTCCTGAGGTCATAGCCGCTCGCGGTGGGTGTCAGCGATCCGCCCGACGGAGAGCCCTGATCCATGAGGACAGCGATGGGGCCGTCATCGCTGGTGGTGACGAGATAGGCGGAACAGGCTCGTGGGCGCTGTGCCGTCCACAGGACCTCTCCTGTCGAACCAACGGCGCGGTATTCGAGGCTGTCGTCGTTCTCGTGCATCGACAGGAAGGTTCCGTCCGCTTCTTGGGCCCGCGCGTCCCAGCCGGGGTCGACGGCTCGTGAGGCAGCGGAATCGCTCTTCGCCTCACCGGCATCGAAGCTGGGAGCTTGTGTTCCAGCCGAGGTCGGTTCGGACGTGTGGGTGTCTGAGCCGAACACGGAACAGCCGCTGAGTCCGAGGGCAACGACAAAAGTGAGGGGGAGAACCGCCGGGGCGGTGGACCGTGGTCTCACGCCTCTTCAGCCTTCCGCCTCGGCGAGGGCTTCGTCGACGGCGCCGACGAATGTCTTGGTCGGCTGGGCGCCCACGAGTGGTTTGCCGCCGATGACGAATGTCGGGGTGCTGGCCACGCCCAGCGACTGGCCCTCTTGGGCGTTGGCGTCGAACTCTTCGTGAGCCTCGACCGAATTCATGTCTCCCTTGAACTTTGTGGGATCGAGGCCGAGGTCCTTGGCGGTCGCCACCAGTGAGTCATCGTCGAGCTCGGATTTCGGAGGATGCTCGCCGCCTTCGAACATGGTGTTGTGGAACTCCCAGTACTTGCCCTGGAGTCCGGCGGCATAGGCCGCGCGAGCTGCCCTCTCTGACTCCTCGCCGAAGACGGCGAGGTCGCGCATCTCGATCCGCAGATCGCCCTTGTCGACGTAGTCCATCATGGCCGGCATCGTCTCTGCGTTCCAGGACGCGCAGTACGGGCACTGGTAGTCGGAGAACACGACGAGAGTCACCGGTGCGTCGACATCGCCGACGGCGCGCGAGTCGCCCTCGACCCTGTGCTCGACGAACGACAGGTCGACCTCTTCTCCGCCGGATTCCGACTCGCTCTGGGAGTCGGGTTTCTGTGCGTTCGCGCTGTCCTCAGCAGGGCCTTGGTTGGCAATGGCCACGCCGATGAGCACCGCGGCGAGGACGATGACGGCTAAGGGAACGAGCCACAGCACGGGGCCGCGAGCGGAACGGAACACGGAAACCTCCTTGGGGAAGTCGCATCAAGAGAGTCGGGCGAGCGCGCTTTCGAGTCGGCGCGCCATGGAACTTTACTACCTGACATAGTATACTAGCTTCCATAGTAAACAAACTGTCGGCAGCTGCGCAACGAAGGGACCCTCTTGCTGTTCTCCTATCTCCGTGAGGCGGTCCAGTCGCTTCGGATGTGGGGCACCCGCCGCAT
>JAKDUN010000477.1 GCA_030457675.1 Brachybacterium sp.
TGTGCCGCAGCGACAGCAGCCCGCCGACCACGAACGTGACGATCACGCCCAGTGCCGGGTACCACTGCCAGGCCACCCACACCTCGCCGATCACGTACTTCTCCATCACGAAGAAGAACGCGTTGACCGCGACGGCGATGACGAAGGCGATGTTGGCGTCGGCGGCGCGGGCGCGCTTGTTGACGATGCCGAACACGAACGCGCCGAGCAGCCCGCCGTAGGTGATGCCGGCGACGCCGAGGGCGAGCACCACGATGTTGCCCTCGTCGGAGCGGAAGATCGTGGCCGGGGCGATGAACGCCAGCCCCCAGCCGATCGTGGCCCAGCGACCCACGCGCAGGCCCTGCCGATCGGTGAGCGGGGTGCGGCGCAGCTTGCCCACCACATCGGTGACGGTCGAGGAGCTCAGCGCGGACAGCGAGGAGGACAGCGTGGACATGGCGGCGGCGAGGATGCCGGCCAGCAGCAGCCCGGACAGCCCGGCCGGCATGCCCTCGATGATGAACAGCGGGAAGACCTCATCATCCCGGGTCAGTCCCAGCTCCGCGGCGGCGGCGCCCTCGTAGTAGCCCCACAGGGCCAGGCCCACGACCAGGAAGACCGCGAACTGCACGGTGACGATCACGCCGGAGACGATGATCGCCTTCTGCGCCTCGACCTTCGAGCGGCAGGACAGCAGGCGCTGCACCACCAGCTGGTCGGAGCCGTGGGAGGCCATCGCGAACACGGCGCCGCCGAGGACGGAGACCAGGAGGGAGTCATCGGCGCTGAGCGGATTGCCGGAGAACACGAACAGCTGGGTCTTGCCGGCCTCCGCCGCCTCGCCGAGCCAGCCCGTCCCGATGCTCGAGGTGACGAGGACGATCGCGATCAGCCCGCCGGTGACGTAGAGCAGCATCTGGACCACGTCCACCCACACCACGGCGGTGATCCCGCCGATGAAGGTGTACAGGATCGTCACCACCGCCAGGATCACGGTGATCGCGAAGTAGGACAGCTCGATCCCGAGGCCGTCGAGGATCACCTTCAGCGGGATCGCGGCGGCGAGCACGCGGATGCCGTCGGCGAGCAGGCGGGTGAACAGGAAGGTCACCCCGGCGGTGGTCTGCGTGGAGCTGCCGAAGCGCTTGCCGAGATAGGCGTAGGCGGTGACCATCTCGCCGTCGTAGTAGCGCGGCAGCATGAAGAACGCGACCACGATGCGGCCCAGGATGTAGCCGAGCCCCAGCTGCAGGTAGGAGAGGTTGCCCAGGTAGCTCATCACCGGAATGCCGATGACGGTCAGGGCGCTGGTCTCGGTGGCGACCACCGACAGGCACACGGCCCACCAGGGCAGGTTCCGCCCACCCAGGAAGTAGTCCTTCAGGCCTGTCTGCCTGCCGCTGAGCTTCAGGCCCAGCCAGGCGGTCGCGATCAGATAGGCCGCGATCACCACCAGGTCGATCGTGTGCATGTCCGCTCTCCTTCGAGGTCGTCCTCGGGCCGTGCGTCCGGCCCTCGACGGCTGCCAGGGCGATGTCACCGGACCACGGCGGCCCATTTGTTCACAGGTGGCGGTGGAGGGCAAGGCGAGCGGGGAGCTCAGTGCCCCGCAGCGACCGGTGCTCCGCGCTCTCCGGGGAGTCCCTGCCTCTCCACAGCCTGCCCGGCACCAGGGGCTCACCGGGACTCGTTCCGGGGCCCTGGTGCTGCTCTCGGTTTCTCGGATATCGCGGCGGACGGTGAGTCGCCTCAGCAGGACTGACCCACATATACCAATGCAGGCATGATTGATCCATGTCTCTCCTAGTGTCCGATGCACCTGGGCTCGTGAGAGCTGCGCGCAGGGATGCCGGGACGACGCAGAACGACCTCGCCAACGCGGTGGGTGCCCGGCAACCGCACATCGCCGGTATCGAGTCGGGACACCGTCCCGTCTCCCCGGAGCTGCTCGATCGACTGCTGGCGGCAGCTGACTACCGCCCCTCCTTGGCCCTC
>JAKDUN010000478.1 GCA_030457675.1 Brachybacterium sp.
GCCCCCGTCCACACGATGCCGCGACCCCGTTGCGAAGTAGGTCACATGGGACTACTTTGCCTTGAGAGACATCTACTCTCATCAAACTCGATCAAACTGCATCTGTTCGCACAGTCATGACAGCGTCGCGGGCGGAGCACGTCTTCCAGGGGGACCCATGCGCGACGTCACTTCGAGACCGGCCGCGTCCTGGCCGGGAGCGAGTCTGCTGGGCGGCGCGATCGCAGCGGTCGGAGCCCTGGCCATGGGAGCGTCGATCCGATCGCTCCGGGCACTGGCACCGACCTCCCACGGGCACGAGACCCTGATCATCTGGGTGCTGCTCGGCCTCGCCGTGCTCGGAGCGCTGCTCTGCTTCTACCTCGCCCTCATCTGGGGCCTGGCGGCGACGATCATGCTGGCCGGGCCGGCGAGCCGCACCGGCGCCGCACTGCTGGGCCCATTGCGGATCCTCGCCCCCCGACTGGCTCGGCGCCTTGCAGGCGGGGCTGCGGTCGCGACCGCCACCACCGCCCTGACCCTCGTACCAGGACTGGCTGCTCAGGACCCGTTCGCGACCGATCCGGACGCGGTGACGATCCCGGTCACCCAGTCCGCCGAGCTGTTCTCGACCGAGGCACCACCCACGGATCCCGCACCGGAGGCCGCGGCACCGGACGGCAGTGGCGCGGGGACCGGAGACGCGGACTCCAGCGCTCCCCTGCCCCCGCTCGGCTGGGGCGGCGAACCCGCCCCCGCGGAGACTGACACCGCGAAGTCCGACACTGCGAACTCCGACGCTGCGAACTCCGACACTGCGAACTCCGACGCGGCGAAGTCCGACGCCGCTCCCCCCGCCCCTGCGGGAACCGGCACCTCCGGCCCCGACGTCACCAGCTCCGAGCAGAACGGTGCGGCGTCTGCGCCGGTACGCACCGTCGTCGTCCATCAGGGCGACAGCCTGTGGAGCATCTCGGACGAGCTGCTGGGTCCGGGAGCCTCCGACCCGGCAGAGATCGCCGCCGCCTGGCCGCTCCTGCACGACACCAATCGAGAGGTGATCGGCGAGGACCCCGATCGCCTCCGTCCCGGACAGCTGCTCACCGTACCCACCACTATGACCACCCAGGACATGCCATGACCAGCACTGATCAGCGCCCCGCGCATTCCGACGCCCGCACCGCCGCGCCGGCTCCGGACAGTCCCGGCACGGTCGAACCGCTGGTCGCGCCGGTCGCCCGACGCGCCGTGGAGATCATCCGCGATATGCGTCCCGAGAACTCCCTGGCACGGCTCATCACCCCGGAGGTGGGGCAGCAGCTGGCGCGGCGCGCCGCACTGACCCGACGACTGCGGGCCACCACCGGCTACGCGCCGTCGCGTCAGCTGATGGTGACCGGCGTGCGCCTGTGCGTGGTCAACGAGCACACCGTCGAGGCCAGCTGTGTGCTACGCGAGCCGGATCGGGCACGGTTCCTCGCCATGCGCTGGGAGCTGCGCCACACGGGCTGGCGTGTGACCGTGCTGGAGATCGGCTGACCCCGGCGCCGGCGGCTCAGCGCCGGCGGCTCAGCGTCGGCGGCGCTTCTGCCGGCGCTGGGCCCGGTTCTGGGCGGCGGCCTGGGGTGCACCGTCGGGCTTGTCCTGCACCGTGTCGTGCGCCGCGCGGTCCGCGCCCTCGCCCTGATGACGACGGGCGTGGTGACGACGCTGGGCCCGGGACATCGTCGAGGCGTCCTGGACCCCGTTGCCCTCGGCGGAGGTGTACCTCAGCTGCTGCTCCGCCGGAGTGTCATCCAGACCCTTGGCACGCAGCACCACGGAGTTCTCCTGCGCGAGCTGATCGGCGTCCTCGTCCTCCGAGCTGTCTGCAGTGCCCTCAGCGTCCGCACCCGTGGACGAGGTGTCGTCCTTCGCGTCCGCCTGGTCCTTCGCGTCCGCCTGGTCCTTCGCGTCCGCCTCGTTCTTCGCGTCCGAAGTCTTC
>JAKDUN010000479.1 GCA_030457675.1 Brachybacterium sp.
CATCGGCGCACCCCGGTCCGCCCGGCGCAGGAAGGTCCCCACCAGCAGGAACGCGGAGATGAACAGGAACACGTCCACCCCGCCGGAGACCCGGTCGAACCAGATGTGGTAGAGCACCACCAGGCCGATCGCGAGGCCGCGCAGGCCATGCAGCTCGGGGCGGAAACGACCGGCCTGGGTGGTGGGCAGCGCGGTGGAGGGTGAGGTCATGGGGCGGCAGCGAGGAGAGCGGGTCGGGGACGGCTCAGCCGCGCAGGAAGGAGGTGCAGGCCTGCTGCAGCAGCAGGGGATCGACGGTCGCGCACATCTCGCGCGCCGAATGCATCGACAGCAGCGTGATGCCCACGTCGATCGTGGTCATCCCCAGACGGGTCGCGGTGATCGGTCCGATCGTCGAGCCGCACGGCATCGCATTGTGGGAGACGAAGTGCTGGTGCGGCACCCCGGCCCGCTCGCAGGCCGCGGTGAAGGCGGCGATGCCGGCGGCGTCGGTCGCGTACCGCTGCTGCGCGTTGATCTTCAGCATCGGGCCGTCACCCAGCCGCGGCCGGGTCACCGGGTCGTGGCGCTCGGGGTAGTTCGGGTGGGCGGCGTGGCCGGCGTCCGCCGAGAGCACCAGGGAGGAGGCGAAGGCGCGACGGCGCGAGGCCTCGTCCCCGCCGAGCGCGGCGTGCATCCGCACCAGCACGTCCTCGAGGAACGGTCCGGCGGCGCCGGAGCGGGTGGCCGAGCCCACCTCCTCGTGGTCGTTGGCGACCAGCAGCGCGATCGGTGCCGGGCCCTCGACTGCGGGCGCGGCGGGGAGGGCCTCCTCGCCGCCGCCGGCGATCGTGATCAGCGCCTGGACCTCGGCGTGCACGGAGCTGAGGTTGTCCAGCCGCGCGGAGGCCAGGAACTCCTCGTGCGCGCCGAACAGCGCCGGCGCCTGGGCATCGACGGTCAGCACGTCGAAGCCGACGATGTCCTCGGGGTCGACCGGGGACGCCACCACCCCCTCGGCGATCAGGTGCCCGCTCGGATCGAGCGGCTCGGCGTGCATGGCCAGCAGCTCTCGCACGTCCACCTCGCCGATCCCGAGGATCGGCTGCAGGTGGCGCTGCGGATCGAGCTGGAGGCCCTCCTTGTTCACCGCCCGGTCCAGGTGGACGGCGAGCTGCGGCACCCGCAGCACCGGCGGGGTGGAGACCAGGGCGCGGCGGCCGTCGCGCAGGGTGAGCAGCCCGGCCAGGCGCAGCTCCCGATCCAGCCAGGAGTTCAGCAGCGGCCCGCCATAGACCTCGACGCCCACCTGGGAGAGGTTCTCGCGGCCCAGCTCGGGGTTCGGCTTGAGCTTCAGGGCGGGGGAGTCCGTGTGGGAGCCGACGATCCGCCACGGCGTGGTCGCGTCGGCCTGCTCCGGGGCGACCCAGGCGATCAGCGACCCGTCACGGATCACGTAGCGCGTCCCGGCGACATCCGCCGCCGACCAGTGCGCGGACTCCTGCAGCGGGGAGAAACCGGCCGCGCGCAGCCGACGGGCGGACTCCTGGACGGCGTGGAAGGAGGAGGGGGAGGCGGAGACGAACTCACCCAGGTCCAGCGTGGTGGCCCGGGCGCGGGCGGACGGTGCGGCGGCGGAGTGGCGAGTCACGGGTTCATTGAACCATCGGTGCCGCGGCAGGGGAGCATGCGCAGCAGCTTCGCCTCGCCCACCTGGAGCACCACCTCGGCAGCACCGGTCTCGGAGATCTCGTTGAGCCCGGTGTAGGTGGCGGATCTGCCGTGGATCTCCTGGGGTCCGAAGTCCAGGGCGTACTCGACGCTGAGCTCCTCGGCGGCGTCGCACACCTCGGGATCGGTGCGGGCCTCGTCGAGCTCGGCGTTGAGCAGATGGACCTCGGGTTCGGCCTGGAAGCCCATATAGATGTTGAGCACCTGCCGGTCGGAGATCGCATAGGCGAGCGAGCTGCCGTTCCAGGC
>JAKDUN010000480.1 GCA_030457675.1 Brachybacterium sp.
ACGGTCGAGCCCTGATCAGCACGGTCGGGCCCTGACGCGCCCGACCCGTCGGCCAGACCGCGCGCTCAGATCCTGGCCGGGTCCACCCGTCGGCCCGGAGCGCCCGGCCGGGTCACCAGGGTACTGGCCGTCTCCGGTGCGCCCTCGGTGCGGAGGTAGTGCTCTCGCCAGGCGGCGGCGAAGCCCTCCGCGTCGGCCGTGGGGACCAGTGCCCAGACGCTGCCGCCGAAGCCCGCCCCGAAGGCGGAAGCGGCCCGTGCGCCGAGCGCATCAGCGGTCTCCACCAGGGAGACCGTCTGACTGACCTGATTGCGCAGGTGCGTCTCGGCCAGGCGCTGCGAGGTGGCCGTCGCGGCGGCGAACGCCTCGAGATCCCCGTCCCGCAGCGCGGCGTGGGCGCGCGGCACCAGCACCGCGGATTCGAGCAGGAACTGGTCCAGACGGTCCCGCTCCACTCCCTCGGCGGCAAGGCGGCGCAGGGGCGCGAGCCGTTCGTCGGCCGCCAACGGCGAAGCCGTCAGCGGGCCACCCGTCGGCAGAGAAGGGGCCGGGCCTCCGGCATCCTGCGACGGCATCGCCAGGTCGACCCCGGGCAGCAGCGGGTTCTCCAGATCCTCCCCCACCAGCGAGCGCAGCGCCGCCTGGACGGTGGCGTCGGCCCGGCCGCTCGCGCGGTTCCAGCGCTCGACGAGGGTAGCCAGCAGCGCCGGTCCCCGGTTGTAGAGCTCCTGGGCGGTACCGGTCTTCTCGGCGAGCACTCCGCTGACGGCGACCACGAAGGACCACTCACCCGGCAGCGGGACCCGGTCGATCAGGCGCATCGGGTCGAACTCCGCATAGGAGATCTGCCCCTCCTGGCTCGCGAGCATCCCGGTGTGGTCCAGGGAGCCGCCGCTGGTGCCCACCCCGGGACGGCCGGCGAGGCGGCCGAAGCTCTTCCCGTTCTCGATCGAGGCGGCGTAGCCGGCCAGCGACATCCGGTCCGGCAGCTGCGCGGACCACGCCTCGGTGGTGGGCAGAGAGTTCAGATCCGCGAGCGCCATCGCGGCGCCGGTGATCATTGCCGAGGAGCTGGACATGCCCGAGGCCGGCGGCAGATCCGAGGAGACGGTGAGCCGGGCCGGGCGCAGCGGGCCGAAGTTGTCGGTGAGCCGAGCCAGGACGGTGTGGACATACCGGCCCCAGTGCCCCGCCGGGAGCGTCGGCGGCGTGTGGGCGTCCAGCTGGAGCGCGCCGGGGTAGGCGTCGCTGACCGCCTCGAGGGTGCCGGGCGGGCCGGTGGTCTCCTCCGCACGGACCGTGATCCCGCGGTCCACCGCGCAGACCAGCACCCGCCCGCCGCCGTAGTCGGTGTGCTTGCCGAGCACCTCGATCCGCCCGGGCATCGCCCAGGTGATGGGGGTGGGCGTCACAGGGAGACCTCGACGCCGGCCAGGCGTCGCTGCACCTCATCGATGTCGTCGCGGCGCGAGAGGTCCATGACACCGCCGGCGAAGGGCAGCACGGCCACCTCGCCCAGCTCCCGCACGGCGTCGACGATCTCCAGCTCGCCGCGGGGCGAGGGCTCGATCCGGGCGCAGGCCTCGAAGATCTCCGGGGTGAAGGCGAAGCAGTTCATGCTCACCAGGGCGTCCGGTCCGGCGGCGGCGAGGGCGTCTGCGTCGGGCTTCTCCACGATCTGCTCGAGCAGGTCGCCCGTCTGCTCGATGAGGGCGAAGGCGGCGATGCGATCGGCGGGGATGTTGCTGCCTTCCAGCAGGGCGGAGCGCTCGAAGCCGAGCAGGGCATTGCCCTCGGCCTGCAGCAGCCGAGCGATCCCCGCGCCAGGGTAGAGGTTGTCGCCGTTGACCATGATGAACGGCGCGTCGCCGACGGCCTCGCGGGCGGAGGCGACGGCGTCGGACGTGCCCCGCGGCTCCTCCTGGACGGAGAGGCCCACCTC
>JAKDUN010000087.1 GCA_030457675.1 Brachybacterium sp.
ATGCTGTGGATCCACGGCGGTCCGCACGGCTCCTACAACGCCTGGAGCTGGCGCTGGTGCCCGTGGCTCGCGGTCGAGCGCGGCTATGCGGTGCTGATGCCGGACCCCGCGATGTCCACCGGGTACGGGGATGCGGGCCTGAACCGCGGCTGGCCGCGCCGGCCCGACGTGGTCTACCGCGAGTGCGAGACCCTGTTCGACGCGGTGCTCGAGCGCGCGGAGCTCGACGGCTCCCGCACCGCGATGCTCGGCGCCTCCTTCGGAGGGTTCATGGCCAACTGGATCGCCGGGCACACCGAGCGCTTCGACGCGATCGTCACCCACGCCGGGCTGTGGGCGCTGGATCAGCAGCACCGCACCACCGATGCCGCCGCGTCCAAGATGCGCGTGCACCGCCACGAGGAGGAGGCCCCGGACTGGTACCGGGCCTGCTCGCCGCACCACGAGGTCGATGCGATCACCACCCCGATGCTGATCACCCACGGCAACCGCGACTACCGGGTGCCGATCAGCGAGGCGCTGCGGCTGTGGTGGGACCTGGTCTCCACCTGGGACGGCGAGCCGCAGGACATGCCGCACCGCTTCCTGCAGCTGACCAGCGAGAACCATTGGGTGCTGACCCCGTCCAACGCGCTCGCCTGGAACCAGGCGGTGCTGGCCTTCTGCGACCAGCACGTCCTCGGCGCGGACCCGGTCCCGGAGGTCCTGCCGTGGTGACGGGTCGGCACTAGGCTGGTGACCCCGCCCTCCGCCCGTCTGCGGGCATCCGACCGGACAGAGGATCCATGACTCCACGCACCCGTCGCCGTTTCGACGCCACCTGGCTGCCCTTCGGCATGATGATCGGCTTCACCGTGGGGATCGGCCTGGGCCTGTCGGTGGTCGGCAACCTCTTCATCGGCGCGCTGATCGGCTTCGCCGTCGGTGCCGCGCTCGGCATCGCCCTCGGCTTCCGCAACCCTCGGCGCTCGGGCAGCGCGACGGACTCGGAGGACGCTGCGGACGACAGCTATCGGCAGAGCCACGGCGATCCCAGCCCCCGGGGCCCGGAGGATCGGGGCGGGTCCTGGCGAGATCCGGACGCGGATCGCTGAGCAGGTACGCGGACACCCGAGGAGAGGACTCGCCATGACGATCACGAGCAGCGGACGACGAGCCCGCTCCGCGATGGCGCTCGTCGCCGGCGCGGCGCTCCTGAGTCTGACCGCCTGCGGGACGGACACCGGGGGCGAGGCCGAGGAGCCCTCGGCCGCGCCGGCCTCCGACGGCGGCACGCAAGGGCAGTCGCCGCAGGAGCCGACGAGCTCGGACGGCGGCGGTGCGGGCGAGGACGAGAGCGTGACGAGCGCGGCCGGGGATCGCACGCGGATCATGCTCCGGACAGAGCTGGGGGTCGACGGCTCCACCGGCGAGGGCCCTCTCGCCCTCGCGGACGATGAGCTGGCGGCGCTGCTCGCCGAGTCCTTCGGCGGCGATGCCGAGTGCGACGACGAACTGATGCTCGAACCCGGCGCCGACGCGGTGGACTGCGTGGGACCGGCGAATTGGGACGACCCCGCGGAGCAGCAGGACTGGGTCGCGAACGTGGTGCTCGTCCCGCAGGAGAGCGGCTTCCAGAATGGCTCGCGCGTCGCGGTGCTCTTCTCGACCGGCTCCGCGCTGCCGGAGGCGGCGAGCTCGTTGCTGGACGAGGACGTCACGGTCACCGGCGTGGGCTTCGGCTCCGCCTTCGGCATGGAGCCGCTGAGCGCGGAGCAGGTCGCCGAGAGCACCCTGGGAACACTCACCTCCGAGTTCGCCTACGTCCCCGTGGACCAGATGGCCGACTGGTCCGAGGTCACCTGCGAGGAGGGCCTGGACTTCACCGTGTTCGAGACCGTCGACTGCGAGGCGACCACCGCCGACGGCACCACGTGGGACCTGGTGGTCGCACCGGGCACCTACGCGGACAACGACCAGGGCCTGCTGGTCGGGATCGAGACCGCGCGGGAGGGCTGACCGGCCGCAGGGGCGCCTCGGCGGCCGCCGGCCGGATCGCTCACCAGGAGCGGCCCGGAGGCATCCGTCATGGGTAGGCTGGACGTGCGCCGCGCGGGATGCGTCGGCGCCGCGGCCGGGACGACCCGGTCGCCGCGCTCGCTGGAGGACGGCCTCGCAGGAGGACCCCGCCCATGCCCACGCGCTCGCCCGTCCCCGCCCTGACCGGCCGCGGCCTGCTCCGCACCGTGCTCACGCGCGGCGCCGTCGGACGCCTGCTGCTGGGCTGGGCCGCCGTCGGCGCCCTGGCCCTGGCCGCGCCGCTGCTCGCCGCGCCCCTGCCCTCCCCGGCGCTCGCTCTCGTGCTCGCGGCGATCGTCGCGGTGATCGTGATCGCCGCCGGCGGTGTGGTGCAGCAGGCGGAGGCGCTCGCGCGCCGCCTCGGCGATCCCTACGGCACGCTCGTGCTCACCCTGTCGATCGTGGTGATCGAGGTGGTGCTGATCGCTGCGGTGATGCTGGGTCCGGGCGAGCACGCCGTCATCGCCCGGGACTCGGTGATGGCGGTCTCGATGATCATCATGAACCTGGTGCTGGGGCTGTGCCTGCTGGTGGGCGGGCTGCGGCACGGTTCGCTCGCCGTCCATCGCGTGGGCACCTCCGCCTATCTGGTGATGCTGGTGGCGCTCGCGGCCCTCGCCTTCGCCCTGCCGGCGACGCTCGGTGAGGGCGGCAGCTACGGCCCCGCGCAGGCGCTGGTGATCGCCGGGCTCACGGTGGCGCTGTACGCGCTCTTCCTCTGGCGGCAGATGGGTGCCCAGGCGGCCGAGTTCCAGGAGGTCACGGTCCCGACGGTCGGGGTGCGGGCCGGCCGCGAGGCGGAGCCCGGCGACGGTGCCGCGACCGCTGCCCTGCGCGAGATCCTCGCCGTGTATCGCGGTGAGCTGCTGGCCCGCTCCGCGCTGCTGATCGCGATGGTGCTGCCGATCGTGCTGCTCTCGCACGACATGGCGGGCCTGCTCGATGACGGCCTCGCGCCGCTCGGCGCCCCGGTCGCGCTCGGCGGGGTGCTGATCGCGATGATCGTGTTCACCCCGGAGTCGCTCACCGCGGTGCGGGCGGCGGTGAACGGGGAGATGCAGCGGGTGGTGAACCTGTGCCACGGTGCGCTGGTCTCGACCCTGGCCCTGACCATCCCGACGGTGCTGGTGATCGGTCTGGTCACCGGCACCCCCGTGATGCTCGCCGAATCGCCGACGAACCTGCTGCTGCTCGGGGTGACCCTCGCGGTCTCGGCGATCTCGGCGAGCGCGCCGCGGACCACCGCGGTGCACGGCGCCGTGCATCTGCTGCTGTTCGGCGGCTACGCCCTCATGCTCTTCTCCTGAGCCCCGCCCGGCTCAGCGTCGGGGCCGCCTGCGGTCGAGCTCCTGGAGCCGCTCCCGGACCTCCCGGCGCAGCACCTTGCCCATCTCGTTGCGCGGCAGCTCGGCCAGCACGTGGAAGCGGCGCGGCACCTTGTAGGCGGTCAGCCGCCCCTTCAGCCGCCGGCGCAGGTCCTCGACGTCGGGGAGCAGCCCGTCGGGCGTGACGATCGCGGCGACCACCTCCTCGGCCCCCTGCTCGTCGAGCAGCCCCACCACGGCGATGTCCTCGATGCCGTCCTGGGCCCGGATCACGTCCTCGACCTCGGAGGGGTAGACGTTGAATCCGCCGGTGATCACCATCTCCTTGAGCCGGTCGACGATCGTCAGGAACCCGCGCTCGTCGACCTGGGCGACGTCGCCGGTGCGGAACCAGCCGTCGTGGAACGCCTCGGCGCTCGCCTCGGGGCGGTCGCGGTATCCGGAGAACACCTGCGGGCCCTGGACCAGGATCTCCCCCGCCTCACCGGGTTCCACGTCCCGGTCGAGGTCCTCAGGGTCCACCAGGCGCACCCGGGTGTCGGGGAACGGGACCCCGATCGACCCCGGTGTGCGGGTGGCGTCGACCGGGTTGCCGCAGACGATGGGTGAGCACTCCGAGAGCCCGTAGCCCTCGATGAGCAGACCACCGGTCGCCCCCTCCCAGGCCTCGATCAGCTCGGGCCGCAGCGGCATCGCGCCGGCGACCCCGGTTCGGATCCCCTGCAGCGAGACCCCGCGCTCCTGTGCGCCGGTGACCACCCGGTCGAACAGCGGCGGCACCGCGATCATCGTCGTCGGCATCCTGCGCTTGATCGCGTCGAGGATCAGCCCGGTCTCGGGCTTGGGGATCAGGTGCAGCATCGCTCCGACGGTCAGGCCCGCGTTCATCGACAGCGAGCAGCCGAACACGTGGAAGAGCGGCAGGCAGGCCATGAACACCTCCTCGCCCGGGACCAGCGGCGTGACCCATTCGCGGGCCTGGGTCGTGGAGGCGATCAGGTTGGCGTGGCTGAGCGGCACTCCCTTCGGGGCGCCGGTGGTGCCCGAGGTGTACAGCAGCAGTGCGACGTCCTCGCGCGCCGGGCGGGAGGCGGCGGGCGCCGGGGCGCCGGCACGGCGCAGCCCGGAGAACGGGAGGGTGCCGGCGGGCGCCGGTCGGGAGAGCTGATGCCGCGAGGCGCGGGCCTTCTTCAGCGGCAGCCGCAGCAGCGCGCGCTTCCCGCGCGGCATCTCCTCGATGAGGTCCACCGCGATGATCGCGCGGGGGCGCAGGTCCTCCGGCAGCGCCTGCAGGATGCCGGCCGACGCGTTCCACACGATCGCGACCTCCGCGCGATGGTCGGCGAACATCGGTGCGAGCTCGTCGGCCGGGTAGAGCGGATTGTGCTCGACGACGGTCGCGCCGCACAGCAGGACGGCATAGAAGGCGACCACGTGCTGCGGACAGGTGGGCATCAGCAGCGCCACCGTGGTGCCCGGCCGCACGCCCAAGGCGTGGAGGTTACCTGCCGCCGCCCGCACCTGCGCGGAGAGCTCGGCATAGCTCGTGCGTCGCCCGAAGAAGTCCAGCGCCGCCTGCTCCGCATAGGTCGCGGTGAACGCATCGAACTCGTCGACCAGGGACCCGGCGGGATAGTCGAGGTGGCGTCGCACCCCGGGGGCGTAGGCGGAGGTCCATCGGTCCTCGAGAGTGGTCATGGTCGTTCCTCAGCGATGCAGCGGGCGGGTCGGGGTCAGCGTAGGCCCGGTTCCTGCGAGCCCGCCTCCCGGGCGTCCCGGACCCCTGAGGCGCGGGAGCGCGATACAGTCGCGGCGTGAGTGCGACGACGCTGCCGATCCCGACCGACTCCGGTGACCTGCCGGGCCTGCTCTGGTTGCCCGAGGACCTCGAGCAGCCGGTGCCCGGCCTCGTGGTGCTGCAGGAGATCTTCGGCCTGTCCGAGTACCTGCAGCAGCGCTGCGCGGATCTCGCCGCGCTCGGCTACGCGGTGCTGGCCCCGCAGCTGTTCGCCCGCCTGGACCCGCCGCTGGTGGGCATGGAGGACTGGGACGACATCGACTCCTGGCTCTCCGAGGGCATGGCCCTGACCGGGCGGCTCCCCTGGGAGCGCGCCGAGGCCGACGCGATCGCGGCGCTGGGTGCGCTGCGGGCGCACGGCGCCGTCCACTCCGAGCGGGTGGGCCTGGTGGGCTTCTGCTACGGCGGCGGACTCGCGTTCGCGGCGGCCGCCTCCGCCGCCGCAGAGGACCGCCCGCCCTCGTCCCTGGTCAGCTACTACGGCTCCGCTCTGCCCACGCTCCTGGACCGTGCCGCGCAGGTCGAGATCCCGAGCCTGCACCACTTCGGCACGGCCGACGCGTTCATCCCGATGGAGCAGGTCACGGAGATCCGTCGCGCGGTCACCGCCGACGACACCCGTGATCAGGTGCGCTTCCGCCTGCACGAGGGCGCCGGTCACGCCTTCGACAACCCCCACCCCGGGCTGCACCACGCCGAGGCCGCCGAAGCCGCCTGGCAGCAGACCGCCGGCTTCCTCGCCGAGACGCTGCGCGCCCGCGGCTGACCGCTGACCGTCGCCCAGGGCGACGTGCCGGGCGAGAGGGATCGACGACCGCCCCATCGGGACCTCGACGGAGGGCCTGCGGAGACGCGGCCCACTCCCCCGGCGTCGCGACACACGGCCGATACCGAATAGTTATGTCCAGATTGTCGGACAGTCCGACCACGACGACCGCTGAGCATCAAGGGCGCGTCGCCCCAGCGCACAGCGTTTTCATGTCCTACTCCTGCTGAGACGATCTGGCGGCGGGCGGCAAATGTCGAGGTCAGAAACGACTGTTGCGGTGCGTGAACGGTTTGCCGCCCCGAGGGCGGAGGACGAAGATGGATTATCGGGTCGGCGCCCCCGTGAGCGATCGGGACGGGAGCGGAGCCGATCCTCGCCCGCCCGACCCCTACTGATGAAGGAGCCCTCGTGCCACCAGTCATCACTGCCGACGGCCTGTACAAGGTCTTCGGTCGACGACCCTCCCGCGGGGTGGAAGCCCTCCGGAGGGGACGAGACCGCGCCGAGCTGCGCGAGGAGGGGCTCACGGCCGCGGTGATCGATGCGAGCTTCACCGTCGAGCCCGGCGAGAACTTCGTCGTCATGGGCCTGTCCGGCTCCGGCAAGTCGACCCTGATCCGCATGGTGAACGGACTGCTTCCCGCCACCGCCGGCGAGCTGCGCATCGGCGACGACGTGCTCTCGAGCATGTCCCCTGCCAAGGTGCGCCAGGTGCGCCGCAAGCGCATCTCGATGGTCTTCCAGCACTTCGCTCTGCTGCCCCATCGCACCGTCGGCGAGAACGCCGCCTACGGGCTCGAGGTCAGCGGTATGAATCGGGTCGACCGGCAGCAGCGCGCCGCCGACGCCCTGGAGATGGTCGGGCTGGAGGGCTGGGGCGGCTACACCCCCTCAGCCCTCTCCGGCGGCATGCAGCAGCGAGTGGGACTCGCCCGCGCCCTGGCCGCAGGGACCGACATCATGCTCATGGACGAGGCCTTCTCCGCGCTCGACCCGCTGATCCGCCGCGACATGCAGGATCAGCTGATCGATCTCCAGCAGAAGCTGGACAAGACCATCCTGTTCATCACCCACGACCTCAACGAGGCCATGCGCATCGGCGATCGCATCGCCATGATGCGCGACGGGCGGATCGAGCAGATCGGCACCTCCGACGAGATCCTCAACGACCCGGCCAACGACTACGTGGCCCGCTTCATCCAGGACGTCGACCGCTCCCGCGTCATGACCGCGGAGAACATCCTCGAGCGCCCCGCCGAGACGCTCGGCGAGGATCAGGGCCCGCGCACCGCGCACCGCATGATGCGCGACACGCAGAACTCGTGGCTGGTCGCCCTGCACCGGGACCGCACCCCCCGCGGCATCCTCTGGGAGGACGAGGTCGCCGATGCCGTCACGCGGGGCCAGGAGCAGCTGCCCTGGGCCCCCCATCGCGAGATGCCGGTGGTCTCCTACGACACGCCGATCGCCGAACTGTTCGGCCCGGCCGCTCAGCACCAGAACCCCCTGGTCGTCGTCGATGACGAGGGCAAGTTCCTCGGCGTGATCCCGCGGGTCACGCTGCTGACCGCCGCCGGCACCGGACACGCCGAGAACAGTGACGTCGTCACCCCCGTCGATTCACCCGACCCCGCTGAGGGCGATGCCCTGGGATCTACGACCTACGAGACCCATGGAGGTGACCGATGAACCCCGAGGACGGTCTCGTACCCCGCATCCCGATCGGCGATTGGGCCGAGAGCGGCATCGACTGGCTGAAGGACAACCTCGCCTGGCTGTTCGATGCCTTCACCTGGCTGATGGAGTTCCTGGTCGAGAACCTCACCGAAGGGCTGCTGTTCCTGCCGGCACTGGCGATGATCCCGCTGCTCGCGCTGATCGCCTGGATAGTGCGCTCCTGGCGCATGGCCCTGGGCACGCTGGTGATGATGCTCTTGGTCGTCGCCATGGACCAGTGGGAACCGATGCTCCAGACCATGGCACTGGTGATCGTCGCGACCCTGTTCGCCGTGATCATCGCGGTGCCACTGGGCATCCTGGCCGCCATGAACTCCACGGTGAGCGCGATCGTGAAGCCGATCATGGACTTCATGCAGACGATGCCCGCCTTCGTCTACCTGATCCCGGCGGTCACCTTCTTCTCGATCGGGCTGGTGCCCGGCATGTTCTCGACCATCATCTTCGCCCTGCCGCCCGGTGTGCGCATGACCGAGCTCGGCATCCGGCAGGTCGACTCCGAGACCGTCGAGGCCGGTGAATCCTTCGGCGCCAGCCGTGGGCAGATCCTCCGCGGCATCCAGCTGCCCCTGGCCGTGCCCACCATCATGGCGGGAGTGAACCAGGTGATCATGCTGGCCCTGTCGATGGCCGTGATCGCCGGCATGGCCGGAACCGAAGGCTCCGGCAAGCTGGTGGTCCAGGCGATCTCGACCCTGGACCTGCCGCTCGGTGTCGAGGCCGGTCTCGGCGTCGTCATCCTGGCGGTCTTCCTGGACCGCGTCACCGCGGCCCTCGGCAACCCAGTTGACTACAAGACGTCACTGATCGCCCTGCTGAAGCGACGCCGGGCGACCAGCCCGGCCTGACCCTGAAACCACTGAACACCCCTGGAAAGGATGATTGATCATGACCAAGCGCAACACGCTCTTGACCCCGAACTCCCTCCCCCGCCGCTCCGCCCTGGTGGGCGGCGCCGGCCTGCTGGGGCTCGGCCTCGCCGCCTGCGGCAGCGACGGCGGTGACGACGCCGCCGGTGGCGACAGCGGCAGCGGTGACGGCGGCGACAGCGGCGGCGGCCCCGAGGGCAAGACCATCACGCTGGGCTACATCGCCTCCTGGACCGACGGTCTGTCCACCGCGTACCTGCTGGACAACCGCTTGACCGCCATGGGCTACACCGTCGAGCACCAGACCATCGCCGAGGCTGCGCTGCTGTACAACGGCCTTTCTCAGGGCGACGTGAACATCTACCCCTCGGCCTGGCCCGAGGTCACCCACGCCGACTACATGGAAGAGTACGGCGACGGCATCGAGGACCTGATCGGCTACTACGAGGGCGCGAAGCTGAACCTCTCGGTCCCCGACTACATGGATGATGTCCAGTCGATCCCGGACCTCAAGGGCCAGGCCGATCGCTTCGGCGGCGAGATCTTCGGCATCGAGCCCGGCGCCGGACTCACCGGCGCCACCCAGGACGACGTCATCCCCGGCTACGGTCTGGACGGCTACGAGCTGGTCACCTCCTCGACCCCGGCGATGCTCACCGAGCTGCAGAACAAGGTCGATGCCGAGGAGGACATCGTCGTGACCCTGTGGACACCGTTCTGGGCGATGACCGCTTTCCCGGTCCGGGCGCTCGAGGATCCGGACGGCCTCTTCGGCGAGCCGGAGGCGCTGCATCACCTGGCGCACAAGGGCTTCTCCGAGGAGTTCCCCGAGGCCGCGGAATGGATCTCCCAGGCGACGATGACCGACGAGCAGTTCGGTTCGCTCGAGGACATGGTCGTCAACCAGTTCGAGGAGGGCCAGGAGGCCGAGGCGGTGGAGAAGTGGCTCGAGGAGAACCCCGACGTCATGCCGCCGCTGCCGGGCGAGTGAGCACCGCGCGAACTCTCGCGACCCGGCCGCCGGGCTGAGACCCCCGGCCGACGCACAGGACGGGCCGACCACGATCATGTCGTGGCCGGCCCGTCCTCTTCGTCGTGCACTCGGCGGAATCGTGCCCAGCGCTGCTCTCAGCCGGCGACGCCCACCTCGGCCCCGGCCTTCGCCGAGGCGTAGCAGGCATCGATGACCCGGGCGCGCCGCAGGGCGAGTGAGCCGTCGTTCCCGACGAACTCCCCGGAGGCGACCTTCTGCAGGAAGCCCGCGACCGCGGCGCCATGGCGGCCGTCCGCCCCGACCACGGGCTGCAGCTCTGCAGGCATCCCGGCGACCTCGGTCCACACGGTGATCTCCTGATGCGGGTGCGAGGGGTCACCGCCCCATTCGATGGTGGCGCCGCCGTCGGCCCCGTAGAGGGTGACGTAGCAGAGGTCATGCGGGATCCACTGGGCCCAGCTCGACTCCAGCAGCAGCGTCCCACCCCCGCCCAGGCGCAGGAAGGCGGTGGCGAGGTCCTCGACCTCGAAGGGGACGCCCTCCTCGACCTGGGAGACGCCGAAGCCGGAGCCGCCGCGGCCCAGCGGCCCGAACTCGGCGTGGGTGGAGGCGGAGGCGGCGGTGACCGCGGGCTCGCCCATCAGGTGCAGGGCCATGTCGAGCATGTGGATGCCGATGTCCATCATCGCGCCGCCGCCGGAGCTCTCCGCGCGGGTGAACCAGGTGCCGAGCCCCGGGATCCCCTGGCGCCGGATCCAGCCAGTCTTGGCGTAGTAGAGCTTCCCCAGCACGCCGGAGTCGACCACGTCCTTGAGCGCTGTGACGTCGCCGCGCTGGCGATGGTTGAAGGACACCTCCAGCACGCGGCCGGCCTGCTGCGCGGCGGCGACCATCCGGGCGGCGGCCTCCCCCGTCTGTGCCATCGGCTTCTCGGTGAGCACGTGCACTCCGGCCTCGAGGGCGTGGATCGCCATGGGCTCGTGGAGGAAGGTGGGGGACGCGATCGAGACGACGTCGAGCTCGGCCTCGGCGATCATCTGCTTCCAGTCCTGGTAGCGGCCGGGCACATCGTGCTCCTGCCCGAACTGCTCCAGCAGGTGCTCCTCCATCGCGGAGAGCGCGACGAGGTCGACGGCGGGGTCGGCGGCGTAGGCGGCCACGTGCTGCTGGCCGGCCCAGCCCAGGCCGATCACTCCGGCGC
>JAKDUN010000481.1 GCA_030457675.1 Brachybacterium sp.
CGACGTCGCACCCGTTGCGCAGCTGCTGCAGGATCCCGCCTATCTCCGCACCGCGATCGGGATCCCCTCGCGCGGCAGCCACTCGCTCTTCGCACTGACCAGCACCGTGGCCCGGACGGCCGACGGCTCCTGGGTGGTGCTCGAGGACGCCGTGGACGTGCCCGACAGCGCCGGCACCACTCTCGAGCTGCGTCGGGTGCTCTCCCGCTGCGCGCCCACCCTGTACCGCTCCACCCCGCTGCGTCGGCTGCACCCCTACTTCGATGCCATCCGCACCTCGCTGCACCAGCGCACACGCGCCGACGGGCGGGCCGGGCGCACCGTGGTCCTCACCGAGGACTCCGAGGACCCGATGCACGCCTTCGACCACAGCTGGCTGGCGAACCTGCTGGGGGCCCCGATGGTCTCCGTCGGCGACCTGCGCAGCGGTTCGGGCACCCTGACGCTGCGGCTTCCCGGTCTGGAGTCGGACCCCGGGGACGCCGTGGACGCGCTGCTGCGCCTGGTGCCCTCCTCTCTGCTGGATCCCCTCGACCTGGGACCGACCCCGCTGGGCGGCGTGACCGGCCTGGTCGAGGCCGCCCGCTGCGGCGACGTGGAGATCTTCAACCCGCTCGGTGCGGGGCTGCTGGAGAACCCGGAGCTGCGCTCCGCCCTGCCGGACCTGTGCCGGCAGCTGTTCCACGAGGACCTGCTGCTGCGACCGGCCGAGCCCGACCTCGAACCGGCCGGCTGGCTGAGCATGGACCCCGCCGGAGGGGACGAGCTGGTCGAGCGCCCGATGGTGCTGCGCCTGCTGGTGATGGGCACCGAGGACGGCTACGAGGTGCTGCCCGGCGGGGTCGGGGTCACCGCCGATGACGGGCCCGAGACGCTCAAGGACGTGTGGGTGACCGTGCCCGAGACCTCGACGGTCCCCGCCGAGGGCGAATCGGGGCCGGGAACCGCGGAGCAGGCGCCGACCACCGCCCGCGGCGTGCTGACCGCCTATCCCGCGATGACCCGTTCGATCGGCTCGGATCTGTTCTGGTTCGGCCGCTACCTCGAACGGGTGGACTCCACCGCCCGGCTGCTGCGCGCCGTGCTGGACACCGTCAACGATCTCGACGCGGAGCGGGGCCCCGGCGCGCGCACCGCCCAGGCGGTCCTGCTGGGCGCGGTCACGGACGTGACCACCACCTATCCGGGGTTCCCGGGCCTGGACCCGGACTCCCCCCAGGCCGTGAGCGAGGAGATCGAGTCCCTGCTGACCCACCGCGGCCGGCCCGGCACGCTCGCGCAGTCCTATGCCGCCCTCACCCACACCACCCGCACGCTGCGGGACCTGATCTCCGACGACATCTGGCCGGTGATCGCCCGGATGAACCAGCGCCTGCGCAGCCTCGGCGGGCAGGACGTCCAGCCCGTCGAGCAGCGACTGACGGACATCGTCGACGGCTGCCTGACCCTCTCCGGTGCCGTCGCCGACTCGATGCCCCGCAACCTGGGCTGGGACCTCACCGAGGCCGGTCGCAAGATCGAACGCACCATGAGCCTGCTGGCCCTGCTCCGGGGGGCCCTCGGTCACCGGCGCACCCGCGCGGCCGAGGCCCGGATCGCCGGTGCGGTCGCGCTGGTCACCGAGAGCGGCGCCTCCTACCGACGCTCCTATCACGCCGCGATCCAGCCGGAGCTGCTGCTGGAGCTGCTGCTGACCGACACCACCCTGCCGCGCTCGATCGCCTTCCAGCTGGACCGCCTGGGCCAGGCGCTGGATCGACTGCCGGATGTGACACCCTCCCCGGAGCTGCGCGCCCCGCTGATCGCGCTGCGCTCCCGCATCAGCGGCTGGGAGGCACGGGAGCTGCTCAGCCCGCTGGGCGGGGAGGCGGCCGACGGCGCGCCGACCGCACTGCTGGAGGAGGCCGACGCCGCGATGGACACCCTGCGGGA
>JAKDUN010000088.1 GCA_030457675.1 Brachybacterium sp.
CCCACCCGCCCCTGCCCCGAAGGAGACCCCGTGCCCACCCTCGCCGAGCTCGACGCCATCACCCAGGCCGATCTGATCGCCGGCGGCGCCACCCGCTGGTTCCGCGGCGGGGACGTGATCGGTGCGTTCGTCGCCGAGATGGACTACGGCATCGCCGAGCCGATCACCGCCCGTCTCCACCGGGAGGTGGACCGCGGCGCCTTCGGCTACCCGCCCGCGCGCCTGGTGACCGAGCTGCAGCAGGCCACCGCCGGGTTCCTCCGACGCCGCACGGGCTGGGAGGTCGCATCGGAGAACATCCACGAGATGCCCGACGTCATCGCGATCCTCGAGGCGGTGCTCGAGCACTTCCTCGCCCCGGACGCGAAGGTCATCGTGCCCACCCCCGCCTACATGCCGTTCCTCGAGATGCCCGCGCTGCACGGCCGCGAGGTCATCGAGGTCCCGATGCTGCGGGAGGAGGACGGCCGTTACCGCTACGACCTCGAGGCGATCGAGGCCGCGTTCGAGGCCGGCGGCGGGTTGCTGGCCCACACCAACCCCCACAACCCCACCGGAAGCGTGATGACCCGAAGCGAGCTCGAGGCGCTCGCCGAGGTGGTGGACCGACAGGGCGGGCGGGTCTTCTCCGACGAGATCTGGATGCCGCTCGTCCTGGACGGACAGCACATCCCCTACGCCTCGCTGAACGACTCCGCCGCCCGCCACACGCTCACCGCGGTCGCCGCCTCCAAGGCGTTCAACCTGCCGGGCCTGAAGTGCGCGCAGCTGATCACCAGCAACGACCGCGACCGCGAGCACTTCGCCGCCGTCGGTCACTTCGCCCGCCACGGCGCATCCAACCTGGGCCTGGCCGCCACCTGCGCCGCCTACGACGAGGCTGGGGAGTGGCTCGAGGACATCCTCACCTACCTGCGCCGCAACCGCGACACCGTCACCGACCTGGTCGCCGAGCTGCTGCCCAGGGCGCGGCTGACCCCGATGGAGGGCACCTACGTGGCCTGGTTGGACCTTCGCGAGTACGGCATCACCGGCTCCCTCCACGACCACCTGCTCGACCATGCCCGCGTCGAATGCACCGAGGGCACCGACTGCGGGGCGGCCGGGCAAGGGCACGTGCGGCTGATCTATGCGATGCCGCATCCGCTGCTGATCGAGGCGATCACCCGGATCGCCCGCGTGCTGGAGCCGGGCCGGGCCAGGTGAGACCCCGCGACTTCACGGCTCCGGTGCGGGTCGCAGGCCCTCCAGCCACTCACGGGTGGCGCGGATATGAGCGGTGGCCGCGAGCTGCGCCCGCACGGGATCGCGGTCCCGCACCGCCTCGGCGATGCGGCGATGCTCCCGGTCGCTCAGCTCCTTGAGCTCGGCCGCATCGTGGCGCTCGAACACTCGGTAATGGCGCCCGCGCTGCCGCATGGACCGCAGCACCACGGCGATCGCCTCGTTGCGCGCTCCCGTCGCGAGCAGTTCGTGGAAGGCGTCGTCGAGAGTGGACCCGTCGTCCACCCAGGACCGCGCCGCCAGGTCCTCGGCGATCTCCAGCAGCCGAGCACGCTCAGCGTCATCGAAACCAGCGGCGGCCTGCGCTGCGGCGAAGCCCTCGAGGAGCTGGCGGATGTCGAAGAGCCCCAGATACTCCTCCAGCGGCAGCAGCGGGATGGTCACGCTGAGGCCGGACATGACCGTCTGAGGGGTGAGGGCGGAGACATAGGTGCCGGCGCCCGTGCGGGAGATGAGCACACCGGCGAACCCGAGCATCTTCTGCGCCTCGCGCAGGGAGCTGCGGGAGACGTCGAACTCCGCGCACAGCTCCTGCTCGCTGGGGAGGCGGTCGCCGGGGGCGAGCGACCCAGAGGAGATGAGCCGACGGATCCCCTCGAAGGCACGCTCGACCTGGGTCATGGGAGCTTCTGACACATTCACCACCTGTCTGACCGATTGATGTCATTACGGTAACGGGTCTTCGCCCTCATCGCGCAGCGGCGCCCCGAGGGTGCATGATCTGTCAGACAGGTTTGGCTCGAGCGTGAGGTGGCAACGACGGTGCTGACGGCGAAGGACGGGCGCGAGGCGAGGGATCTGTGGAATCTCGACCCCGGATTCAGGCACCTCAACCACGGATCGTTCGGCGCAGTCCCCACTGCGGTCCTCGAGCACCAGCAGGAGCAGCGCCACGCCATGGAGCGCAATCCGGTGCGCTGGTTCAGCACGCTGGTGCCGCGCATCGAGGATCTGCGCTCCGACCTGGCGGAACGGCTGGGCGTCCCCTCGGACCACCTGGTCCTCGTGGCGAACGCGAGCGCCGGTGCCTCCGTGATGTTCCGGGCCCTCGCGCAGAGCGGCCCGCTGCACGTGGTCGTCACGGACCACGGCTACGGCGCGGTCTCGATGGGCGCCGAGCGCGTCGCACGGGAGACCGGGGGCACGGTCGCCACCCTGCAGATCCCCCTGGGTGCCACCGACGACGAGGTGCTCCAGGTCTTCACGGAGCATCTGTCCTCCCATCAGACAGATCTGGTGGTCGTCGATCAGGTGACCTCGCCGACGGCGCGGCGTCTCCCCGTCGCGGAGATCGCTCGGTGCGCCCGCAGCCTCGGCGCGCGGGTCCTGGTCGATGGCGCCCATGCCCCTGGCGCTCTCGCGGATCCGGTGGTCAGAGAGGCCGATGTCTGGATCGGCAACCTCCACAAGTTCTGGTGCGCACCGCGCGGCTCCGCCGTGCTGGTGCGCAACAGTCCTGACCTCGACCTGTATCCGCTGGTCGACTCGTGGGGCGGTCGGGAGAGGTATCCAGAGCGCTTCAACCATCAGGGAACCGTCGACATCACCTCGTGGTTCTCCGCGTCCTTCGCCCACGACCACCTGGAGGGCGAGCTGGGCTGGGACGCGATCCGCAGTCACGGTGCCGCGATGATGCGGCACGCCGAGCAGCGGATCGGCGGTGCGCTGGCCGACGTCGGGGTCAGCGACCCGATCGCGGACGTCGGTCATGCCTTCGACCCCATGCGACTGTTCCGGCTCCCCGGGGGCCGCATCTGGGACCACGCGGGCGTCGACGCTCTGCGGGTCCCGTTCATGGAGGCCACGGGATGCATCGGAGCCTTCACCGAATTCCACGGTGAAGGGTTCTTGCGCGTCTCCGCAGCCCCCTACACGACGGAGGAGGACATCGACGAGATGGCCACCTCCGCCATTCCGATCCTGGCCGAGATCATCGGCCGTCGCACTCTCTGAGAGGACATCACGATGAACCTGGCACGCACACCTGTCGGACGCCGGCAGCTCCTGGCCGGCACCGCCGCCGGCGGAGCAGCACTCGCCCTCGCCGCCTGCGGGGGAGGGGACGGAGGATCCTCCGACGGCTCGGTGACGATCACGATGGTCGAATCGCTGACCAACTCCGCCCGCACCGAGCTGCTCGCGGGCCTCCTGGAGGAGTTCGAGGCCGCCCATCCCGGCATCACGGTCGAGCTGGTCTCTCCGCCCACCGAGCAGGCGGACCAGAAGATCCAGCAGATGCTGCAGGCCGGCTCCGGAGTCGACGTGCTCGAGGTGCGCGACCTGACCATCGGTCCGTTCACCAACAACAGCTGGCTCTACGACATGACGGCCGAGACCGAGGCCTGGGACGGCTTCGAGCAGCTGACCGACCAGGCCAAGGGTTTCGCGACCTCCGTCGACGGGAAGGCCTATGCGCTCCCGTACGGCTTCTACGGGCTCAGCCTGTACTACCGACCGGACCTCGTGGAGGAGGCTGGTTTCGACGGGCCTCCGGAGACCTGGGAGGACCTCGTCGAGCAGGCGGCGGCGATCCAGGATCCTTCCCAGAATCGCTACGGCTACGCCTTCCGCGGCACCAGCAATGCCATCGGGCAGACGATGAGCGCCCTCGAGGCGTACAACGCCGAGGACCTCGACCTCGAGAACGTGTACCAGCTCGCGGACGGGTCCTCGATCTTCTCCTCCGCCGCCTCCCAGGAGGCGCTGGACATGTACATCGAGCTGTTCGAGACCGGCTCCCCGAACTCCGCCGTGGCCTGGGGGTACCCCGAGATGGTCGAGGCGTTCACCAACGGGTCGACCGCCTTCCTGCTGCAGGACCCCGAGGTCATCGCCGCGGTCGAGCAGTCCTCCTTGACCGAGGACCAGTGGGCGGTCGCCCCGCTGGTCACGGGGCCGGGCGGCAAAGCCATGTGGCCGATGGCGACCGCCGGCTGGGGCGTGGCCGAGGCCTCGGAGCACAAGGACGCCGCCGTGAAGCTCGTCCAGTGGCTCTCCGGTGAGGCCTCCACCACCTTCGCCAAGGAGAACAGCCTCGTTCCCATCCTGCAGAGCGCCTCCGAGGACGAGCACTTCAGGACCGGGCCGTGGGCCGCCTACGTCACCATGACCGAAGCCCCCGACACCTTCCTCACCTGCCAGGAGCCCCGCGGCGTGGCGTGGTGGACCGAATGGGGCCAGCGCTCCGACACCGACATCCAGCGGATCCTCACCGGGGACCTGAGCACCACGGACGCGCTCACGGGCTGGGACGAGTTCTGGACCGAGAAGTGGGAGGGATGACCTGGTGACGGAACCCTCCGTCGCGCAGAGAAGAGCCGGCTCGCCGGGGACGGGGACCCGTTCCCGGCGGCGGCCCTTCACGCTGCGCACCGCACTGCTCATCGCGGCGTTCCTCGCGCCCGCCTTCGTGTTCGTCGCGATCTTCACGTACTACCCGATGCTGCGCGGGAGCCAGATGGCGTTCCGCCAGTGGAACCTCTACGACCTGACCACGACCCCGTGGGTCGGGCTGGAGAACTTCCGGGCGATCATCGCCGATCCGAGCTCCGGGCGGATCCTGCTGAACACCATCGGCTGGGTGCTCGGCTCGATCATCCCCCAGCTCGTCATCGGGTTCGCCATCGCGCTCTGGCTGCGCCGCGCATTCCGGTTCCGAGGCATCTACCAGGCGCTGGTGTTCTATCCGTGGGCCGTCTCCGGCTTCCTGATCGGTCTGCTGTTCCGCTGGATGTTCAACTCCGAGTTCGGGGTCGTCAACGATCTGCTCACCCGGATCGGCCTCATCGACACCCCGATCCCGTGGCTGGCGGACCCGAATCTCGCCATGATCGCGGTGGTCACCGCGAACATCTGGTACGGCGTCACCTTCTTCGCGATGATGATCCTCGCCGCTCTGCAGTCGGTGCCCGATGAGCTGCTCGAAGCCGCCGCCATCGACGGCTCCGGCCGCGCCCGGACCCTGTTCTCCGTCATGATCCCGGCGATCCAGTCCACGCTCGTGCTGACCGTGCTGCTGCGCGTCATCTGGATCTTCAACTTCCCGGACATCATCTGGGCGATGACCAAGGGCGGGCCCGCCGACCAGACGCACATCGCCACCACCTGGATGATCCAGCTGACCCAGCAGGGCAACTACGGCCACGCCTCCGCCCTCGGGCTGACCGTCGTCGGGCTGCTCATGGTGTTCGCGGCGATCTACCTGGCACTGCTCTCCAAGGACAACACCCGATGATCCACCGCGACCCGCTGCCGCTGCGCCTGGTGCGCATCGGCGGGCTCTCCGTCTGGCTCCTGATCACGATCTTCCCGCTGTACTGGATCGTGGTCAGCTCCCTGAAGGCCCCGGCGGACATCGCCGCCTATCCGGTCCAGTACCTCCCGCTGCGGCCGACGCTGGAGAACTACATCTCGCTGTTCGCGAAGTCGGACTTCGGCCAGAACATGTTCTCGAGCCTCGTGGTGGCGACGGTCTCGGGCCTGGCCGCGACGGCGATCGCGACGCTGTCGGCGTATGTGCTCTCCCGCTTCCAGTTCCGTGCCCGCGGCCTCGTGGTGATGGCCTTCCTGGTCACGCAGATGATCCCGGCCTTCATCGCGCTGGGCCCGCTCTATCAGCTGATGGTGGCGCTGGACCTGGTCGACAACCGCGGCGGGCTCATGCTCGTCTATGTGGCGATGTGCATCCCGTTCTCGACGATCATGCTCAAGGGATTCTTCGACAACGTCCCGGACGATCTCGACGAGGCGGCCATGATCGACGGCTGCAACCGGCTGACGGCCCTGGTGCGGATCATCCTGCCGGTGATGCTCCCCGGGCTCGCCGCCACCTTCATCTTCAACTTCGTCAACAGCTGGAACGAGCTCTTCCTCTCGGTCACGCTGATCAACAGCAGCGACAAGCGCACCATCCCCACGGCGTTGAACGGGTTCATCACGAGCTTCAACATCGAATGGGGCCCGCTCTCCGCAGCCGCCGTGCTGACGGTGATACCCACGATGATCCTGTTCGGCATCGCCTCGAAGTGGATCGTGGCCGGCCTGACGGCGGGCGCGACGAAGGGGTGAGGGCGAGGTGTCCGCGTCGGCGACGCGCGGACGAGCACGCCGGTCCTTCTGCCGTCATCATGGGATGCATGCCGACGCAGCGAGAACCACGACGTGACCACCATCCCCGGGACGAGCACGAGAACCGGGACCCGGCGGCCGGCAGCGGCTCCGCCCTCTTCTCCCACGCCCCGGAGCCGGAGCCCGAGGCCACGGACGCCGCAGGCTCCGCCGGCGCGGAGCAGACCGGCTGGCCCTGGTTCCTCCCGCAGGACGGCCTGCGGCACGACCTCATGGAGAGCTCCGTCGCCGACGAGACGGACCCGGCCGTGGCGGCCGATCTCTACGCACGCAGTCCCCTCGTGCGCGGCGCCGTGCGTCTGCTCGAGCACGTGGGGGAGGGCCGCGAGGTCACGGCCGACGGAGGCCTGCCCCCGGCCGAGGTGCGCGCCCTGGCCGGCGCATGGCAGCTCGACCTCGGAGGCCAGGAGCTCACCTCGATGTGGCAGGTCGGGGAGATCGTCGGCCCCTGGAACGCCCTGGTCAGCGGCGGCTGGCTGAGCCTGGACGGCAGCTGGGTCATGCCGACGGAGGGGGTGACGCCGGCGGCTTCGCAGGCAGATGATCCCGAGGCCTTCGTCCGCTTCTCGCGGGCGCTGATCCTGCTGCTGGTCCTCGACGCCCTCACGCAGGGTCCCGACGACGGGGGACTGTTCGGGGACCCCGATGCCTTCGCCGCCCTGACGCACACGCTGTCGCCCGAGGGGCTCCGGCTCCCGGCCACGATCCGGGTGGCGCTGGACCGAGGCCTGGTCCCGGAGGATCCCGGCGGGGACCCGGACATGGACGAGGTCCAGCGGTACTGGCGTACGGACCACGACCTGGCGGCACTGGCCGCCTACGGGCTGCTGCACCGCGAGATGTCGCCGGACGGGCAGGACACCCGGTACCGCGGCACCCTCGAGGTGATCAGGGAGATCTTCGGCGCTCTGGAGATGGTCAGCGAGCTCGACGGATAGCAGCGGGCACGACGGGTGGCAGCGGGCTCAGCGGATCGCGGTGAGCACCCTCGCTCACCGCGGCGTCAGCTCCGCAGGTGCGAGGCGCCGTTGAGGTCCAGGATCGTGCCGGAGGCCCACTGCGCCTCGGGCGCGGTGAGGTACAGGATCGCGCTCGCGACCTCCTCGGCGGTGCCCACCCGACCGAAGGGGCTCTGCGCCCGCAGCGCGTCCCCGTCGGGTCCCGCGAGCTTCTCCTGCTGCCGCTCGGTCGCGACGACACCGGGCGCCACCGAGGCGACCGCGATCCGGTGCGGGGCCAGCGCCACCGCCATCGACTGGCCGAAGGCGTGCAGCCCCGCCTTCGCCGCCGCATAGGCGGGAGCATCCGGCTCGCCGCGGAAAGCGCCGCGGGAGCCGACGTTGACGATCACCCCCGCCGCGTCCCGGGCGATCAGTGAGCGCGCCACCAGGTAGCTCAGGTTCGCCGGGGCCGCGAGATCCACCTCGAGCATCCGCGTGAGGCGCTGCTGCCAGGTCGCGAAGTCGACCGCGTCCACGCGATGGTCGGTCCCCGGGCCGGGAGCGATGCCGGCATTGTTCACCAGCACGTCCACCTGGCCGAGCCCGGCCTCGGCCTCCTCCACGACGCGCTGCGCCGTGCCCGGAGCGGAGAGATCCCCGCCCACGAGGACGTGCCCGTCTCCGTGCAGCGCGGCGAGAGTCTGCTCGGCCTCCTCACGGCGTCGGCCGTAGTGGACGGCCACCGTCTCGCCCCGGGCGCTCAGCGCGATCGCCGCGGCCCGGCCGATCCCGCTCGACGCCCCCGTCACCAGTGCGCCCCTCATGGCGGCTCCTCTCCTCGCTCCCGGCCCCGTGGCCGGCTGACGCCATCATCCTCCACAGAGACCCGGCCGCGCCGCGAGGAACCCTCCACGAATCGACGACCAGGAAGGACGTCTCGCACCGGGACGCGAAGATGGGTACCGTCGAAGACGGAGCCGGGAGCGATCCCGGCCCATGGCATGCCCTCGGTCGTGCAGCGGTCGTGGGCGTGCCCGCACCGAGACCGATCGAGAGAGGACACCATGACCACGGCGACCATGACCGATGATCTCTATCCCACCCGTCTCGCCGAGACGGCCGACCCCATCGTCCGCGAGCACCCCACCGTCTGGGGCGGTGCGGCCGACGGCCCCTTCGGCGCCGAGGAGCTGCGCGCCCACGCGGAACGCGGATTCACGATCCTGCCGGACACCCTCTCCGGCGGCGAGATCGAGACGTACAGCCGCGAGCTGACCCGTCTGACCACCGCTGAGGAGCTGCGCGGCGACGAGCGCGTGATCACCGAGAAGGCCTCCGGCGAGGTGCGCTCCATCTTCGCCGTCCAGCAGCTCAGCGAGCTGATCGACGACCTCTCCCATGACCCGCGACTGCTGGAGCGGGCCCGGCAGCTGCTCGGTTCGGACGTCTACCTCCACCAGACCCGCATCAACTACATGCCCGGGTTCAAGGGTGCCGGCTTCTACTGGCACTCCGACTTCGAGACCTGGCATGCGGAGGACGGCATGCCCGCGCCCCGGGCGGTCAGCTGCTCCCTCGCGCTGACCCCGAACTATCCCTACAACGGCGGGCTCATGGTGATGCCCGGCTCGCACCGCACCTTCGTGCCCAGCCTCGGCGAGACCCCGGAGGACAACCACCGCTCCTCGCTGAAGGAGCAGAAGGCGGGCGTGCCCTCCGAGGAGGCGGTCACCCAGATGGCCCACCGCCACGGGATCGAGCAGTTCACCGGTCCGGCCGGCTCCGCGCTCTGGTTCGACGCGAACATCATGCACGGCTCCGGCAACAACATCACCCCGTTCCCGCGATCGAACATCTTCATGGTGTTCAACAGCGTCGAGAACACGCTCCAGGAGCCCTTCGCCGCCACGGCGCAGCGCCCGGACCACATCGCCCATCGGGACGCGCGGCCGCTGCGCTGACCGACGGAGCCCTCCCCGTCCCCGGGGGCTCGCCCGACGGCATCGAGCCCCCGGAGCGTCGGGCCCGCCCGATGCCGTCGGCGCGCAGCTCGACGCGTGGAGCCGGCATCCCGGGAGCGCGCACGTCACCGTCTCCGCGGCCAGGAGCCCGGGGCACCTGGGAGGATGGCGGCATCGTCCCGCCGACAGAGGGAGGACCATGACCGCGTCCCGCCGCGCTCTGCTGCGCGCCGCCCCGCTCGCGGCGCTCGGAGCGCTCAGCGCCTGCAGTGGGTCGCCGCGCATGGAGCCGCCGGTCAGCTCGGAGCCGGGGGACCCCTCGACCTCCGCCGAGACGCTCACCTCCGGGCTCCAGGCACCCTGGTCGATCACCTTCCACGGCGAGACCGCCCTGCTCAGCGAACGCGACACCGCCCGCGTCCTCGAGCTCACTGCCGACGGCGCCACTCGCGAGGTCGGCGTGGTCGACGGCGTCACCCCCGGCGGGGAGGGCGGCCTGCTCGGCCTCGCCGTGCACGAAGGGATCCTGTTCTCGTACGCCACCACCGCCAGGGGCAATCGCATCGAGCGCCGGGCACTGCGCGGCGAGCCCGGGCAGCTCGCCCTCGGCCCGGCGGAGGTGCTGCTCGACGGCATCCCGTCGGCCGCGAACCACAACGGCGGGCGGCTCAAGATCGGGCCCGACCAGCTGCTGTACGCGACCACGGGCGACGCGGGGGACCGCCGCAGCGCCCAGGACCTCGACTCCCTCGCCGGCAAGATCCTGCGCCTCACTCCCGACGGCGCCGTGCCGGACGACAATCCCTTCCCCGGCTCACCCGTGTACAGCTACGGCCATCGCAACCCGCAGGGCCTCGCCTGGACCGGGGACGGGCAGCTGGTCGCCAGCGAGTTCGGCCAGAACACCTTCGACGAGCTGAACCTCATCGACCCCGGTGGCAACTACGGCTGGCCCGAGGTCGAGGGGATCGGCGAGCAGGAGGGACTGGTCGACCCGATCCTGCAGTGGTCGCCGGCCGAGGCGAGCCCCAGCGGCATCGCGATCGCGGAGGGGACCGTCTACATCGCCTGCCTGCGCGGGCGGCGGCTGCGCGCGGTGCCGCTCGCGGACCCGCAGGCGCAGAGCGAGCTGCTGGTGGACGAAGTGGGCCGTCTGCGTGACGCCGTGATCGCGCCCGACGGGTCGCTGTGGGTGCTCACCAACACCACCGACGGCCGGGGTGACCCCGCGCCGGACGGGGACCGGGTGCTGCGGGTCGAGGTGGCGGTGCCGTGAGCCGCGGCCCGGCGGGCCCGGAGCGCCACCAGAACTCTGCCG
>JAKDUN010000089.1 GCA_030457675.1 Brachybacterium sp.
CCGCTCGCAAGCTCGCAGTTCGTCGGTCAGTCCTCCAAAGCGCGCAGCGCTCGGCGTCGGCCCTGCACCTGCGCCAGACGCGCCATGATCTCCTGGTGGCGCTCGGCATCGGCGGGATCGGTGCGCTGCAGTCGCTGCTTGAGCACCGAGTACTCACGGGTGATGGACAGCTCGGAGAGTCGGTCCAGCAATGAGCCCGCCAGCTTCGCCAGCCCCTCCTCGTCCCGGGCCGGCAGGTCGAGGTTCGCGATCTCCACGATCAGCGGGCGCACCGTCTCCCCGGCGATCTCGAGGACCTGCTCGAGATAGCGGGCGGCGTGGAGCTGTCCCTCCACGGCGTCCAGCAACGTGCCGGCGGCGAGCATCACGTCCCAGACGCCCTGCAGTGCCGGGACGTGGAAGGCATCATCCGGCAGAGAGCCGACCTGCTCTGTCACCAGCAGCTGCGGTGCCTGGAGCATCACCGCGAGCGACTGCGTCTCGACCTGGCCCACCGGGTCGCGGGGACTGACCACGTCCGCCAGCCGGGCCGCCGGGATCGCGGTCGCCTCGCCGTCGGCCGCCGGCTGCGCGCTCGACGACTCCGGAGAATCCCGCGGGGGCTCGGTGCGCTGCGCAGAGCGCCCCTCGCTGCGGGCGGCATCATGCACCGCCCGCAGCACGGTGCCCTCGTCCATCCCCAGCCAACCGGACAACCGCCGCGCGTACTCGGGACGCATCGCCCGGTCCCGGATGCGGGCCACCACCGGGGCGGCCATCCGCAGGGCGGTCACCTGCCCCTCGACCGTGTCGAGGTCCACCTGGGAGATGGCGGTGCGGATCGCGAACTCGAACAGCGGCCGACGGGTCTCGATCAGCTCGCGCACCGCCTGGTCACCCTGCTGGATCCGCAGATCACAGGGGTCCATGCCGCTGGCCTCGACGGCGACGTAGGTCTGGGCCACGAAGCGCTGATCCTCCTCGAAGGCCCGCAGAGCGGCCTTCTGCCCAGCGGCGTCGCCGTCGAAGGTGAAGATCACCTCGCCGGCCAGTCCGCGACCGTCCGTGCTCAGACGCAGCCCCGCCGAGGGGTTCGAGTCCCCCATGACCCGGCGCACGATCTTCACGTGCTCGGGACCGAAGGCGGTGCCGCAGGAGGCGACGGCGGTGGTGACTCCGGCCAGGTGCGCGGCCATCACGTCGGTGTAGCCCTCGACCACCACCACCCGGTGCTGGGAGGAGATCTCCTTGCGGGCGATGTCCAGGCCGTAGAGCACGCTGGATTTGTGATAGATCGCGGTCTCGGGGGTGTTGAGGTACTTGGGGCCCTTGTCGGACTCCAGCAGCTTGCGGGCGCCGAAGCCGATCGTGTTGCCGGTGATGTCACGGATCGGCCACACCAGCCGGCCGCGGAAGCGGTCGTAGACGCCGCGCTGGCCCTGGGAGACCAACCCGCTGGCCGTCAGCTCCGCCTCGGTGAAGCCGCGCCCCCGCAGCACGCCGGTCAGGGACTCCCAGCCCTCGGGGGCGAAGCCGACCCCGAAGTGGGCGGCGGCATCCTGGTCGAAACCGCGCTCGGTGAGGAAGCGCCGCCCCACCTCGGCCGCCGGGGTGCCGAGCTGCTCGCGGTAGTACTCCTCGGCGATCGCATGGGCGTCCAGCAGTCGGCGCCGCGTCCCGAAGTCCGGCCGCTCTCCCCGACCCTCGCCGGCATCCTCGTACTGCAGCTGGACGCCGTAGCGGGCGGCGAGCATCTCGACCGCCTCGACGAAGCTGAGGTGGTTGATCTTCTGGACGAAGGAGATCACGTCCCCGCCCTCGCCGCAGCCGAAGCAGTGCCAGTGGCCCAGCTGCGGGCGGACGTTGAACGACGGGGTCTTCTCGTCGTGGAAGGGGCACAGACCCTTCATCGAACCGATCCCGGCGGTGCGCAGCGTGACGTGCTCGGAGACCACCTCGTCCAGCCTGGAGCGCTCGCGCACGGAGTCCACGTCTGCGCGACGGATCAGTCCCTGGGCCACGGCCTCAGAGCTCCGATCCGAGGCCGGGCAGCGGGGTGTCGGCGGCGGTCACGTGGGTGACGGCGCGGTCGAAGAGCACCTCGTGGAGGCGGCGCGCCGTGACGTCGGTGAAGGAGGCGATCTGGTCGACCACCACCCGGCGGCGGCCGTCGTCGTCGCTCGCGTCGTGCCAGAGCTCGGCGAACAGGGGGCTGAGGTACTGGGTGCCGGTGTTCCACAGCCGCGAGTAGAGGTCGCGGATGATCTCCTCCTGCGCCTCATACACCGGCTGCTGGGACGCGGAGGACATCACATACGCCGCCGCGAGGCCCTTGAGCACCGCGATCTCGAGATGGGTCTGCTCTGGCACCACCATGTCGCCGCCGTAGCGGGAGATCGGGCCGTCGCCGTGGGCGGCACGGGTCGCGGTGATCGCGGAGCGGGTGAAACGCCCGATGAGCTGGCTGGCCATGTTCTTCAGCGCGGCGGCGGAGCGCATCGACCCGGTGAAGGACAGCAGCCAGCTCGGCTCTGCCTCGAGCCGGGTCAGCGCCGCATCCAGCTCGTCGACGGATTCGCCCGGCATGTACCAGTCCTGGACCACATACAGCGCCGCGGCCCGCTCCATCGGGTCCTGCAGCTTCTGCAGGTCCACGGTGCGCCCGGTGATCGCGTCCTCGATGTCGTGGACGGAATAGGCGATGTCGTCGGCGAGGTCCATCACCTGCGCCTCGAAGCACTGGCGACCGGGCACGGCGCCCTCGCGCGCCCAGCTGTAGACGGCGAGGTCGTCGGCGTAGGCGCCGAACTTCGAGGAGTCGGGATCGGGTCCCTGCCCCCGGGTCCAGGGGTACTTGATCGCCGCATCGACGCTCGCCCGGGTGAGGTTCAGCCCGTAGGGGCGCTCCTCCCCCACCAGCTTGGGCTCCAGCCGTGTGAGCAGGCGGAGGGTCTGCGCATTGCCCTCGAAGCCGCCGAAATCGGCGGCGAGGGCATCGAGCACCTTCTCGCCGTTGTGGCCGAAGGGCGGATGGCCGAGGTCGTGGGCGAGGCAGGCGGCGTCGACGATGTCGGGATCGCAGCCGAGCTCGGCCCCGATGTCGCGGCCCACCTGTGCCACTTCGAGGGAGTGCGTGAGACGGGTGCGCACGAAGTCGTTCGCCCCGGCGCCGAGCACCTGGGTCTTCGCACCGAGTCGGCGCAGCGCCGAGGAGTGCAGCACCCGGGCACGGTCACGCTGGAACGGGGTGCGGGCCTGGGACTTCGGCGGTTCGGGCACCCAGCGCTCGATATCTGCGGCGGCGTACCCGATCGGTGCCAGGGCGTCGGCCGCTGAGGAGGCGGGCGTGGAGTGCACGGTCATCCGTTCAACCCCCCGAGGTGTCGAGCTCGGCCTCATGGAGGCGGGCGGCGTGGTCGGTGCTGAGCTCGCGGGAGGTCATCCAGCCGTCAGGGACATGGGCCTTCTTGGGCGTGCCGGCGCGGCCGCGCGGCCCCTCGACGGCTGCACCCGGGTAGGGGCTGGCCAGGTCGAGCTCGGCGAGCTTCGCGTCGAGGTCGACGAGGGACTCCATGGTGGCCAGTCGATGGCGCATCTCGCCGCCCACCGGGTATCCCTTGAAGTACCAGGCCACGTGCTTGCGCAGGTCGCGCACGGCGCGGCCCTCGTCCTCGTAGAAGTCCACCAGCAGCTCCGCGTGGCGGCGCATGGTCGCCGCGACGTCGCCCAGCGAGGGGCGCACCCGATCGGGCCTGCCGGCGAAGCCGGCGGCGAGGTCCGCGAACAGCCAGGGCCGTCCCTGGCAGCCGCGGCCGACGACGACCCCGTCGCAGCCCGTCTGCTCCATCATCTCGATCGCGTCCTCGGCGGACCAGATGTCGCCGTTGCCGAGCACCGGGATGTCGGTGACCAGCTCCTTGAGCTCCGTGATCGCCTGCCAGCGGGCCTCACCGGAGTAGTGCTGGACCACGGTGCGACCGTGCAGGGCGATCGCTGCGGCCCCGACCTCCTGGGCGATCAGCCCCGCGTCACGGAAGGTCTGATGCTCCTCGTCGATCCCGATGCGGGTCTTGACCGTGACCGGCACCTCGGGACCGGCAGCCTCCACCGCGGCGCGGACGATCCGCGTGAACAGCTCCGTCTTCCACGGCAGCACACCGCCTCCGCCGCGGCGGGTCACCTTGGGCACGGGGCAGCCGAAGTTCAGATCGATGTGATCGGCGAGATCGCGCTCGCGGATCATCTCGATGGCGCGGCGCACGGTGGCGGGGTCCACGCCGTACAGCTGCACCGAGCGGGGCGTCTCCCGCTCCCCCATCGTCACCAGGCGCCAGGACTCCTTGTGGCCCTCCACGAGCGCGCGGGTGGTCACCATCTCGCCCACGTACAGGCCGCCGTCGTCCTCGCTGTGCAGCGCACCGAACTCCCGGCACAGCAGGCGGAACGCCATGTTCGTGATCCCGGCCATCGGCGCGAGCACGACAGGCGTGTCGATGGTGTGCGGACCGATCGTGAGGGTGCGCCGACTCGCGCCGGTGCCGGGCGCGGACGTGGAGCCGCGGGCCGGATCGACGGCAGGGCGCAGCGCCTGGGATGCGGTGTCGAGGGTGGTCATCGTCTCGATTGTCCCATCTGGCCCTGTCGCTCGGGAGGGGTGGCGGGGGTGATGTGCATCGGGACCGGTTGGGGAGGACCGCTGGGCTACGATCTCGCCATGCCCCAGGTGAGCTGCGACGTCCACGTGCCCGTGAGCCCGACCGTGGCCTTCGCCGTGTCCCAGACCCACGGAGCAGTGCGGCTGCGGTGGGACTCCTTCATCCGCGAGCAGCGATTCCTCGACGGTGCCGAGGAGCCCGGAGTCGGGGTCCGCACCTTCACCCGGACCGCCTTCGCGGGGCCGCTGTCGCCCACCATGGTCTCCCGCTACGTGTCCTGGCGGTCTCCCACCTCGGTCGGGATGACGATGGAGACAGGACCGTGGTTCTTCGAGCGTTTCGGCGCCGGCTGGCGATTCTCCGCGGACGGCGAGGGCACCCGGGCGCGCTGGAAGTACACCTTCACGATCCGACCGGCCTGGCTCCGTCCCGTCGCCGAGCCGATAGGCCGATGGCTGCTCGGCCGGGAGATCCGAGCCCGGATCCGCGCCTTCGCCGCTGCCTGCGAGGACGAGACCGTCCTGGCTGCCCTCCCCGGGGGCTGCGGGGACTGATCACCATGGCCGGTCGGGCGGCGGCGCCGTCGCTCAGACTCCCAGCAGGCGCGTGGCGAGGTAGGACTCGACCTGGTCCAGCGCCACCCGCTCCTGCGCCATGGTGTCGCGCTCACGGATGGTGACGGACTGGTCCTCGGCGGTCTCGAAGTCGACGGTGATGCAGAACGGGGTGCCGATCTCGTCCTGACGACGGTAGCGGCGACCGATCGCCTGGGTGACGTCCATGTCGACGTTCCAGTGCCTGCGCAGCCGGTCGGCGAGCTGGGTGGCGCGGGGCACGAGGTCCTCGCTCTTGGACAGCGGCAGCACGGCGACCTTGACCGGGGCCAGGCGCGGATCGAGCTTGAGCACGGTGCGCTTGTCGACCCCGCCCTTGGCGTTGGGGGCCTCGTCCTCGGTGTACGCGTCGACCAGGAAGGCCATCATCGACCGGGTCAGGCCGAAGGACGGCTCGATGACGTAGGGCGTGTAGCGCTCGTTGTTGGCCTGGTCGAAGTACTGCATCTTGGTGCCGGAGCCGTCGGTGTGGGCGCCGAGGTCGAAGTCGGTGCGGTTGGCGATGCCCATCAGCTCTCCCCACTGGCTGCCCTGGAAGCCGAAGCGGTACTCGAGGTCGATGGTGCCGGCGCTGTAGTGGGCGCGCTCATCCTCGGGGACGTCGAAGCGGCGCAGGTTGTCCGCATCGATGCCGAGGTCGATGAACCAGTCCCAGCAGGCCTCGACCCAGTCCTTGAACTGCTGATCGGCATTCTCGGGCGTGGTGAAGAACTCGATCTCCATCTGCTCGAACTCGCGGGTGCGGAAGATGAAGTTGCCGGGGGTGATCTCGTTGCGGAACGCCTTGCCGATCTGGCCGATGCCGAAGGGCGGCTTCTGACGGGTGGCGGTGACTACGTTGAGGAAGTTCACGAAGATGCCCTGCGCCGTCTCCGGCCGCAGGTAGTGCAGGCCGGCCTCGCTGGAGACGGCGCCGAGGTAGGTCTTGACCAGGCCCGAGAACTCCTGGGGCTCGGTGAATTCGCCCCGGGTGCCGCAGTTGGGGCAGGCGATCTCGGCCATGCCGCCCTCGGGGGCGCGGCCCTTCTTCGCCTCGAAGGCCTCCAGCAGGTGGTCCTCACGGAAGCGGTTGTGGCAGCTCTTGCACTCCACCAGCGGGTCGGTGAAGGTCTCGACGTGGCCGGAGGCCTCCCACACGCGGGTGGGCAGGATGATCGAGGAGTCCAGGCCCACCATGTCGCCGCGGGACTGGACGAAGGTGCGCCACCACTGCTTCTTGATGTTCTCCTTGAGCTCGACGCCGAGGGGGCCGTAGTCCCATGCGGAGCGGGTTCCGCCGTAGATCTCACCGGCCGGGAAGACGAAGCCGCGCTTCTTGGCGAGTGCGATGACGTTGTCCAGCGTGCTGGCGGGGGCCTTGGCCACGGGGAGACTCCTGGTGACGGTGGGGGACGGAACCGTCCCAGCATAGCCATCCGACCGGCTGTGACGGTCCCCACGAACTCGACCGGCACGGCCCGGCCGACTTGCGCCACCCCGGATCACTGGTGAGAATGATTGTCATGACGATCGTGCCCCGCCTCTCCCGGCGCTCCCTGTTCACCGTCGCCGGCCTCGGCACCGGCGCCGCCCTCCTCGCCGCCTGCGGGGGCGACAGCGATGCGGCCGACGGGAAGCTGTCGGTCGTCACCTCCGCCTACCCCCTCGCCTACCTGGTCACCGCGATCGGCGGGGAGCACGTCACCCTCGAGGATCTCTCCTCGCCCGGCGTCGATGCGCACGGGCTCGAGCTCTCGGTCAAGCAGGTCATGTCCGTCGAGCAGGCTGATCTGGTGCTCCAGACCCCCGGCTTCCAAGCGGCGCTCGACGATGCCGTCTCCTCCTACGGGGGCGGCAACGTGCTCGACGTCTCCTCCGCCATCTCCCTGCTGCCGGCCGACGCCGCCGACTCCCATGACGAGCATGCGGGCGAGAGCGAGGAGGAGCACGCCGCGCACGACTCCGACGGGGGCGGTGAGTCCCACGACGAGCATGAGCACGAGGGCCACGACCACGGACCGGACGACCCCCATTTCTGGCACGACCCCGTGCGCATGGCGGACCTCGCGGATGCGGTCGGCCGACGACTGGGCGAGCTCTCCCCGGACAACGCGCAGACCTTCTCCGATGCGGCCGCGACGCTGCGCAGCGAGCTCGAGGAGCTCGACGCGGAACTCACGGAGTCCTTCGGCGCGGTCCAGGGCGAGAAGCCGTTCATCACCAGTCACGCCGCCTACGTCTACCTGGCCGAGCGCTACGGGCTGCACCAGATCGGCATCACCGGCGTGGATCCGGAGACCGAGCCCTCCCCGCAGCGCCTTCTCGCCCTCGAGCAGGTGGTCCAGGACGAGGAGGTCTCGACGATCTTCTTCGAGACCTCTGCCTCCCCGAAGGTCGCCCAGACCCTGGCCCAGAACCTCGGGATCGACAGTGCGGAGCTCGACAACCTCGCGACACAGCTGTCCGAGGACGCCGACTACCCTGAGGTCATGCGAGACAACTGCGCGAAGCTCGTCGAGAGCTGGAAGTGAACGATATCGACACGCCCGTCATCGAGGTGGCCGGGGTCTCCGTGGACCGCGGAGGCCAGCGGGTGCTGCACGACGTGGACCTGCGGATCGAGACCGGGGAGCTGGTGGCCCTGCTGGGGGCGAACGGCTCCGGGAAGTCGACCCTGCTGCGGGCCGTCGTGGGCGTGCTCCCGCTGGCGACCGGCTCCGCGCATCTCTTCGGCGCCCCGGTCCAGCGCGGCACCTCCCACGATTCTCTCGGCTACGTCCCCCAGGAGACGTCCGAGACCGGGTCGATCCCGGCCACCGCCCGGGAGACGGTCGCCAGCGGCCTGCTCAGCGCCCGCTCCTGGTGGCCCAGCGCTCGCGACACGCGGGTGACGAAGTCCCTCGAGGCCGTCGGGATGGCGGATCTCGCAGGCCGCCCGATCACCCGGATGTCCGGCGGTCAGCGCCGCCGCGTGATGATCGCCCGCGCCCTGGTGCGCGACCCCCGGCTGCTGGTGCTCGACGAGCCCTTCTCCGGAGTGGACCTGCCCACCCAGGAACTGATCGCCGAGCTCTTCCGGGAGCTCTCCGCCGCCGGCACCACGATCCTCGTGGTCCTGCACGAGACCGGTCCGCTGGCCGGGGACATCCGCCGCGCCGTGGTGCTCGACCACGGCCACGTGGTCCATGACGGCTCCGAGCACGAGCGCCCCCGCCTGGACCCCGGCCACGACCACCCCGAGGACGCCGCCCCGCTGGACGAGTGCCTCGGACAGGAGATCCACCCCCTATGATCTCGCCCCTCGACATCCTCACCTCCGACCTGTTGCGCTACCCGTTGATCATCGCGGTGCTCATCGGATTCACCGCACCGGTGGTCGGCACCTACCTGGTCCAGAAGCGGCTCTCCCTGCTCGGTGACGGACTGGGTCACGTGGCCTTGACCGGAGTGGCCGTCGGCTGGCTGGTGGGCGCGTGGATCAGCGCCACCCCCGCGGACCTGCTCGCGATCCCGGGGGCGCTGGCCGCCTCGGTGGTCGGCGCGCTGATGATCGAGTATGTGCGCGAGGTCAGCCACACCAGCCGCGACGTGGCGCTCGCGATCCTGTTCTACGGCGGCATCGCCGGCGGCGTGGTGATCATCCAGCTCGCCGGTGGCACCTCCCAGAACCTGATGGCCTATCTCTTCGGTTCGCTGTCCACCGTCACCGCACTGGACGCGCTGATCTCCATCGTCCTCGCCGTGGTGGTGCTGGGGATCGGGGTGGGGGTGTCCGGTCTGCTCGCCGCGGTCACGGCGGATGAGGAGTTCGCCCGTGCCTCCGGCCTGCCGGTGCGCACGGTCAACATCCTCATCGCCGTCATGGCGGCGCTGACGGTGACCCTGTCGATGCGGATCGTCGGCGCGCTGATGGTCTCGGCGCTGATGATCGTGCCGGTCGCGGCCGCGCAGCACCTCGTGGTCGGCTTCACCCGCACCATGCGCACGGCCATGGTGATCGCGGTGGTGTGCGCGCTGGGCGGGCTGCTGATCACCGTGTACGTGGATCTGCCCCCGGGCGGCGTGATCGTGCTGCTGACGATCGCGGTCTACGCCCTGGGACTGATCATCCGGGCCCTGCGTCCGGTCCGGGAGCATCCGGCGGTCACCGGTCCCGGACCCTCCCGCTCCGGCGGTGCGGCGACCGCCGCACGTGCAACGCCCCACCACTGATAGGTGTCCCGGTGATCGTCGGGGACAATGTGGGCATGCAACGGAACACTCGCCAGCGCACCGCGATCCTGGAGACGCTCTCGCAGCAGGACGATTTCCGCAGCGCCCAGCAGATCCATGAGCAGATGAGGGCCGACGGGGAGACCGTGGGCCTGGCGACGGTCTATCGGAATCTCCAGGCCCTCTCCCGCTCCGGCCGCCTCGACGTGCTCGTCGCCGGCGACGGCGAGTCGCTCTACCGTCAGTGCGAGGACACCGGGCACCACCACCACCTGGTGTGCCGGGAGTGCGGCCGCACGGTGGAGTTCCTCGCCCCGAAGCTCGAGACCGCGATGACCGCGATCGCCCACGAGCACGGTTTCACCGACGTGGACCACACCCTGGAGGTGTTCGGGCTGTGCGGCGACCATGCCGACGGGGAGACCGGTGACGGTGACGGTGACGGTGACGGTGACGGTGACGGTGACGAGGATGATGACGACGACGGCGGTGCACCGGGCCGATGATGGAGTGGATCCAGGAGCTGCCGCTGCTGCCGGCGGTCGCCTTCTTGTACGTGGTGATCTGGTGCCGTGCCGGCGGCACCTATCTCGTGGGCCGCGGGGCCCGACGGGCCGCGAGCCGTGGCCGCGTCGCCGCATTCCTGGAATCGCCGGGCGTCACCCGGGCCACCGGACTGATCAACCGCTGGGGCGCTCCCGTGGTCGCGCTGAGCTTCCTCACCGTCGGCTTCCAGACCGCCGTCAACGCGGCGGCCGGACTCACCGGGATGCCCGCCAGGCGCTATCTGCCGGCTCTCGCGATCGGTGGGCTGGCCTGGGCCGTCATCTACGCGACCGTGGGCCTGGTGGCGTTCATGGCCTGGTTCGAGCTGTTCCTGGTCTCACCTTGGGGAGCTGTCGCCGTGCTCGCCCTGATCGTGGCGCTGGTCGCGGTGCTGCTGCGGCACCGGCGCCGCACCGGCGGGATCGCCGCCACCACCGAGCCGCCGACCGCTCCCTCCGTCGCGCAGGAGCCGGGCGCCGTGGCCGCACAGGAGGCCGCGCAGGAGGCCGCCGCCGAGTCGATGCGCCGCGCCGCGGAGGCCTCGGACACCGCCCGCGAAGCCGGCTCCTGAACGGACCCGCACCGCTCGGGCACCTACGGCTCGAGCACTCACCGCTCGAGCACTCACCGCTCG
>JAKDUN010000482.1 GCA_030457675.1 Brachybacterium sp.
CCCCACCCACTCCAAGAACTCCTCCGCCGTCAGCACCGGCTTCTCCCACCGCGCCGCGTTCTTCGCCTTCGACGACTGGGACCCGGCCTCGGCGACCACGAGCACGTCCGTCCTGGTCTTGGTCAAGTTCGGCACCGCCACGAGTCCGCGCGCCTCGGCCATCGCGTGCAGCTCCTCCTTCTCGAGCAGCTCGTCCGTCGCAGTGCGGACGGTCCCGGAGAAGCACACCCGCGCCCCGGGCACCAGCACGTCGGCCGCGACCACGGGCCCGCTCACCTCGAACCCTTCCGGCAGCACCTGCACGCCGAAGTGCTGCTCGACCGCGCGCAGCCGCTCCACGATCTCCGCGTCGGGGGAGAGCACGCGCTGCCAGGTCCCCTCGAGCAGCCGCGCGAGCACCGCGGCGGCATCGTCCTCGGCGCCCAGATTCCCTCCCACCACGAAGCTGGTCGGTGCGCTCGTCCCGGTCGGCCCGGTGCTGCGCCCGAGCAGGTACCCGTGCCCCGTCACGACCTGCCGGAACGCCATCCCGGTACCGGGCAGCTCCTCACCCGCCGCGCGCAGACGCTGCACCGCATCGCGCACGGCCCGGGCCCGTTCGAGCGCTGTCGGCGCCGCGAGCCGCTCCCGCTCGCCGGCGTTCAGCAGGCCACGGGGCACCTCGAGCCCGAGCGGCACCGGCTCCACGATCCCGTTGCGCTTGAGCTCGAAGTCGATGTGCGCGAGCTGCTGATCCACGCCCGCACCGACCGGCACGCGCCCGGCGATCAGCGCCGACAGCGCCGGCCAGGCCTCGGCCAGCAGGGGAGCGAGCTGCACGTCCCGCGTGGTGAGCCCGAACTCATCCCGCGCCGCGAACAGGTCGGAGGTGGGGTTGATGACGGTGCTGATCTCGTCGCCGTCGTCCGTCACCACAGCGATCTCCACCGGCCGAGGCCGCCACCGGTCCCCGGTGGTGCCGACTGTGAGCACCGACAGGTACGCCTCGCCGAGCGTGTCCGTCGCCGATGCTCCGCTCGCCAGGTAGCGGCGTACCCGCTGATCCGTCTTCAGGTCCCGCGGCAGCACCTCCCGCTTCAGCACGAGCCCCTCGAGGCTCGTGCAACGCGACAGCGCCACGTACAGCTGACCGTTGGCGAAGGTGCCGCCGGTGAGGTCCACGACCACGCGGTCCAGGGTCTGGCCTTGGGACTTGTGGATCGTGATCGCCCAGGCGAGCTTCATCGGCAGCTGGGTGAAGGTGCCCACGATCCGGTGCACCAGCGAGCCGCCCGCCACGTCGGGCCGGGTGATGTCCCAGGTGTGCTCGCGCACCTGCTCGGTGCGGCCGTCCCGCAGCAGCACCGTGACCACCGGGCCGTCCGCGTCGGCGCCGATCGCGGTGACGCGGCCCAGAGTGCCGTTGACCCACCTCTCCAGCGGGTCGTTGGTCAGCAGCATGACCTGCGCACCCACCGCGATCCGCAGCGTGTCGTCGGTGGGGTGCTCGAAGCCGTCCGTATCGCCGGTGATCGTCGCGGTGAACGCCTGCGGCGCCTCCGGCAGGCGCTCGAGCATCTGGCGGTTGCGGGCGCCGACGATCCGGTTCGTGGTCGCCAGCGTCAGCCAGAACTCGTCCAGCGCCGGCTCGAACTCGGCATCGGTGCGCCGGTTCAGCTCGGCCCGCGCATCCTCCAGCAGCGTCCCTTCCCGCACCGCGTTCAGCAGGTGCACCAGCTGGTCATCGCCCTGCTGGCGGAACACCGTGCCGAGCTCCACCACCGGGAACGTGCCGGTGTCGAAGGAGCGGGCGGAGAAGAAGAACGGCGTGCCGAAGCGCTGCTCGATCCAGCCCGCCTCGTGATCGGTCACCACCGGTGGCAGCTGGTACAGATCGCCCACCAGCACCAGCTGCACCCCGCCGAAGGGCGTGC
>JAKDUN010000090.1 GCA_030457675.1 Brachybacterium sp.
GGTCGGTGGCAGTCCACCGGCGGCGGCGAGCATCGCGGTCCAGGCCGCGAAGTGAGGCGCCAGATCGATCACCGTTGCTGCCGTCTCCGGCGAGCCCTCGACGGTCGGCGGCTCCGGGGTCCAGGACACCCGCATCTCCACGTCCACGGTCGAGGGGCGGGAGGCCAGTGCGCCGTAGGACTGTGAGACCACGCGGGTGGCGGTGCAGCCCAACTCGCGAGCGTCGGCGTCGTGGAGCTCGAGGGACTCGGTCACCCAGGACCAGGCCACGTCGCCGAGCATGGACTCGACGGCGAACTCCGGCTCCAGCTGCGCCTGCACCAGCGCGACCATCCGATAGGTGCCGTCCCAGGACTCCTGGCCCGCGGGATCGTGCAGGACCACCAGACGCCCGGAGGCCAGCTCCTCGTCCTGCTCCAGGATCTCGCCCGTGCAGGCCCAGGTCGACGGTGCCATCCGGGACGGTGCGGGAATCGTGCGCCACTCGAACTCCGCACGCTGCGGTGCGGACGTCATGGTGTCGATGGCGGCACGGAAGTCGTCGTCGCCGGAGCGGATTTCATGGACGGACACGCAGGGAGGCTATCCCCGGGAATCGGACGAGTACGGCAGGCGCGCCGGGCCCGGCGGTCCGCCGCCCGACCGGGCGGGTCGGGGATCGGAGGCGGGCCCGGGGGTGGACGCTCACGCAGAGGAGCTCACGCAGAGGAGCTCACGCAGAAGCAGTCACGCTGAGGCGTCGTCGCGAGCGGTGCCCTCGGTGGTGCTCACGTCGTCGCTGTGGACCAGGCTGATCGAGTTGATGCAGTAGCGCTGGTCGGTGGGCGTCGGGAACCCCTCGCCCTCGAAGACATGGCCGAGATGCGAGCCGCAGCCGGCGCAGCGCACCTCGATGCGCCGCATCCCCATCGTGGTGTCCTCGAGCAGTTCGACGGCCTCCGACTCGGTCGGGGCGTAGAAGGCCGGCCAGCCGCAGTGGGCGTCGAACTGGGTGGAGGCGGTGAACAGCTCGGCACCACAGCCCTTGCAGGCATAGGTGCCGGCCGGTCGCACCTCCTCGTACTCCCCGGTGCCGGGTCGCTCGGTGGCGCCCTCACGGAGCACCTGGAACTCGGCGGGGGAGAGGCGCTCGCGCCACTCCAGGTCGCTGACCGAGATGGGGTAGGGACGAGAGCCGATCGGTTCGGTGGACATCTGGAGAGCCTCCGATCTGCGACGCACTCGAGCGCCGCTCGCGCGGGTGGCGGAGCCGCTCGCCGCGTTGCTGAAGAACAGTGCTGCGGCAAGACAGCGCTGCTCACGAATGGTGGTGAACGAGGTGTTCACAGCCTCAATCCTAGCCCGCCGCTAGGATGCGCGGTATGACGCGTGACCCCTTCTCGACCCGCCCCCGCCTCGACTCGATCCGTCGCGTCATCCCCGTCCCGCATCGCCCCGATCAGGCCCGATGGCCAGAGGTGCTGCTCCATGGCGCGGTCGGTGCGACCGCGATGTTCGCACTCAGCGCAGGCGCCCTGACGGTGGGAGCCCGGGTGATGGCGCGCTTGCCGCTGGTGCCCCGGGAGAGCCTGCGCGGTCTGCCGGACGTCACGGTGCGCGCAGCGCACCCGGATCGCGTCCATCTCGATGAGACGCGCACCACCGGCCGCGGCGGCCTGCTGGCTCTGCGCCAGGGCGGCGGCACCGTCCACGTGCGCCTGGGCCCCGTCGACGCTCGCCCCACCGCGACCACCGTCTCCCGGCCCGTGCTGGCCGTGGACACCGACGAGCCGCTGCAGGTGGACCGCGCCCGCAGCAACGGCTTCTTCTGGGCGGGGACCCCGCAGACCGCGCACGGGCTGCCCACCGAGGAGGTCACCGTCGAATCCCCGGTCGGCCATATGCCGGCCTGGCTGGTGCGCCCCAGCCCGGAGCACGGCGCCGCCACCGGCAGCGAGGACACCTGGGCGATCCTCATCCACGGCCACGGCTCCGCGCGGGGAGAAGCGCTGCGGATGATCCCGCTCCTGCACCGGCTGGGGCTGACCAGCCTGACGATCACCTACCGCAACGACGTCGGCGCCCCCGCCTCTGCCGACCGGATGCACCACCTCGGCTCGGCCGAATGGGAGGACACCGAGGCCGCGATCGACGTCGCGCTCGCGCACGGCGCGCGCCGGATCGTCCTGGTGGGCTGGTCGATGGGCGGCGGCATCGCGCTGCGCACCTCTCTCCGCTCCGCGCACCGCGACCGCATCGCCGCCCTGGTCCTGGATTCTCCGGCTGTGGACTGGCAGGACATCCTCATCTACCACGCCACCGCACTGAAGGCGCCGGCCCGGATGCGACAGCTGGCACTGTGGATGATGACCTCGCGCATCGGGGCCCGCATGGTGCAGCTGCGGGAGCCGCTGGCACTGGCAGAGATGACCCCGGCCTACTACGCCGAGCACCTGATCCACCCCACACTGCTCTTCCACGCCCTGGACGACGAGACGGTCCCGCCCGGGCCCAGCCGCCAGCTGGCGGCGCTGCGCCCGGACCTCATCGAGTTCGTCCCGGTCGCCGGGGCTTCGCACACCCGCGAGTGGAACAGCGATCCCACGCGCTACGAGCATCGGCTCGCGCAGTACCTGGTGCGGGAGCTCGGGCTGGAGATCACCGGCGGGGAGATCCAGGTACCGGTCCGGGACCCCGCCTCCCCTGCCCTCGAGGGCTCCATCGGGCTGCGGCTGTGAGCCGAGGCCTCCGCAGGCCGCGGCCGAGCGTCCGGCCCCTCGGGGCATGGCCCCTACACTGAATCCTGTGACCGAAGCTCTCTGCGACCGCCGGCCGGACCCGTCCCTGGAGCGACTGCTCGCGGATCTGGTGCCCCCGCCGCGGTTCGCGCAGGCGCGACTGGACAACTACGTCCCCGACCCGGACCACCCCTCCCAGGAGGAGGCGAAGCAGCGGGTGACCGCCTTCGCCGCCGACCTCGGGGCCCCGCGCGGCGGCTTCCTGGCCAGGCTGCGTCGGAAGAAGCCGGAGCCCGCCCGCGGCATCTATCTCGACGGTGGCTTCGGCGTGGGCAAGACGCACCTGCTGACCTCCCTGTTCCACGCCGTGGACGGAGAGCGGGTGTACGGCACCTTCGTGGAGTACACCGATCTGGTCGGGGCGCTCGGCTTCCAGCGGGCCGTGGACCTGCTGGGCGAGTCCGTCCTGGTGTGCATCGACGAGTTCGAGCTCGACGACCCCGGCGACACGCTTCTGATGACCCGGCTGATCCGTGAGCTCTCCGACCGGGGCGTCGCGATCGTGGCGACCTCGAACACCCTGCCCGACGCGCTCGGCGAGGGGCGTTTCGCCGCGCAGGACTTCCTGCGCGAGATCCAGGCGATGGCCGAGCGCTTCGAGGTGCTGCGGATCGACGGCGAGGACTACCGGCGGCGCGACGGCGTCACCGAGATCGCCACCCTTGCCGAGGAGGAGGTGGCCCGGAGCGCGGCGTCGATGGCGGCTGCCACCCTCGATGAGTTCGACCCCCTGCTCCACCACCTCACCAAGGTCCACCCCTCGCGCTACGGCGCATTGATCGACGAGGTCTCCGCCGCGCACCTCACCGGGATGCACGGGCTCACCCACCACCACGACGCGCTGCGCTTCGTGGTGCTCGTGGATCGGCTCTACGACCGTGAGGTCCCGGCGCTGGTCTCCCTGGCCGGAGCCTCCGCCCCCGGCGTCCTCGACGACCTCTTCTCCGAGGAGCTGCTGCGCAGCGGGTACCGCAAGAAGTACCTGCGCTCCCTGTCCCGCCTCGCCTCGATCACGAATGACGGGGGAGCGCTGCTGCGCCCCGGCGCGGCCGACGCCGCCTCCTGAGTCAGCGGGCAGGTCGGAGCACCACGGCTCCCGGCCCGGCCAGAGCGAGCGTCCCGTCGGCGCCGCACGTCACCTCGCCGAAGGACGCGAGCACCTCCGCGGCGCGCGGCCCCGCCGTGAGCGGGCCGGGACCCCGATGGGCGAGCACGGCCAGCCCCCCGCGACGCAGCAGCACCGTGCCCTCCGCGAGCACCTCGACGGCGGTGGCCGCCAGCGCGGGATCGTGCAGATCCGCCTGCTCGCGCCGCAGTGCGATCAGGGTGCGGTACCACTGGAGCATCGCCGCGTGCCCCGGCTGCTCCCGCTCCTGCCAGCGCAGGATCGAGGACTCGAAGGTCGAGCGCAGCTGCGGATCGGGGACCTGCGCGGCCCAGCCCATGGCGGCGAACTCCTCCCTCCGACCGGCGCTCACCAGCGCTCCCAGCTCCTCCTCGTGGTCGGTGAAGTAGGTGAAGGGGGTCGAGGCAGTCCACTCCTCGCCCTGGAACAGCATCGGCGTGCCCGGACCCAGCAGGATCAGCGCGCTCGCCGCCGCCTGGGCGCCCGGCGCGATCCCATGGTGGATCCGGTCCCCGGCGGCTCGATTGCCCACCTGGTCGTGGTCCTGGAGGAAGGTCACGAAGGAGTGGGCGTCGTAGTCGGCCGAGTCGGGCTCCACCGGTGTGCCCCACACCTGCCGGCGGAAGCTCGACCAGGTGCCGGCGTGGAGGAAGATCCGCTCCAGCACGGTGGCGAGCACCTCGGCGCTGCCGAAGTCGGCGTAGTAGCCGGAGCGCTCGCCGGTGATCCAGGCATGGACGCCGTGGTGGACGTCATCGGCCCACTGCATGTCCATGCCGAGGCCGCCGCGCGCGGCGGGGGTGACCGTGCCGGGCTGGTTGCGGTCGGACTCCGCGATCAGCGTCAGGGGCCGGCCGGTCTCCTCCTCCCACGCCGTGACGGCGTCGGCCAGCTCGGCCAGGAAGTGCCGTTCGGAGTCGTCGCGCAGCTCGTGGACGGCATCGAGCCGCAGCCCGTCCAGACCCATCTCCACCAGCCACTGCCGGGCGCTGCCCAGCAGGAAGTCGCGCACCTGCCGGGATCCGGGCGCATCGAGGTTGATCGCCGCTCCCCAGGGGGTGTGGTGCCGGTCGGTGAAGTAGGGGCCGAACATCCCCAGATAGTTGCCCGAGGGACCGAGATGGTTGTGCACCACGTCGAGCACCACCGCGAGACCCCGCCGATGGGCGGCGCCGACGAAGCGTGCGAGGCCCTGCGGCCCTCCGTAGGCGGCATGGACCCCGTACAGGCCGACGCCGTCATAGCCCCAGCCCCGGTCCCCGGGGAAGGGCGCCACCGGCATCAGCTCCACCGCGTCGACACCGAGGTCCACGAGCTCGTCGAGCCGCTCGATCGCAGAGTCGAAGGTGCCGCCGCGCCCGTCGGGTCCCGGGGTGAAGGTGCCCACGTGCAGCTCGTACAGGACCCGCCCGCGCAGGCTGCGGCCCTTCCAGGAGGTCTCCTGGCGCAGTCGGGCCGGGTCGACGACCTCGCTGTCGGCGTGGACGCCGTCCGGCTGGGACAGCGATCGCGGATCGGGCAGCCAGAGCTCGGAGTCATCGAGGCGGAAGGCATAGCGGGCGCCGGGCGCCGCCGGCACCTCCGGCAGCGCGAACCAGCCCTCGCCGACCGCTCGCATCGGGTGCTCGGCCCCGTCGCTGCGAAGAGTCACCTGCTGTGCGTGCGGAGCCCACACCCGAAAGGCGCCGTAGTCGCGGGCGGGGACCGGGGCGGTGCTCATCGGGCGCCGTCCCGTCCCCCGATGCGCACCAGGAGCGCGACCGGCCATTCGGCCAGCAGCGTTTCCAGAGTCGGCTGTCCGCCCTCGAACTCTGCGCCGCTGAGGGTGTCGCGCCAGCGTCCCGGGGGCAGTGCGATCCAGGCGTCCCCCCAGCCGCCGCGCTGGGCGAGGCCGTGGGCGAGCCGGGTCGCCACGGTGACCGTCTCGATCGGGCCCTCGCCGACGGCACGACCGAAGGCGAGAGCATGCCCGGTCGTGGTGGGCAGCGGGCGGTAGGCGGCCTCCCGACCCTGGAAGAGCTCCGGTCGCTCGCGGCGCAGCACCAGGGCGCGGTGGGTCAGCCACAGCTTCTCGTCGGAGATCCCGTCGGGCCCCGCGCCCTCGATCATCCGTGCCAGCCGCTCCTGGTGCGCGGCATGATCCACCTCGCGGCGGTTGTCAGGATCCACGAGCGAGAAGTCGACCGATTCGTTGCCCTGGTAGACGTCCGGCACCCCCGGCATCGTCAGCTGCACCAGCTTCTGGCCCAGGATCGCGCTGCGCTGGGCGGAGAAGGTGCGGCGAGTCCAGTCGGCGAGGATCGCGTCGACCTCCGGTGAGGTCAGGGCGGCCCGGCCCAGGGCCAGCACCTGCTGCTCGTAGTCACCGTCCTGCTCGGTCCAGGTGGTGTGGCTCTTCGCCTCCCGCATGGCCTTGAGCAGGTACTGGTCCAGACGCTCTGTGGTCAGCGGTGCGGCAGCTGCGCCTGGCAGCTCCCAGCACGCGGCGAGGGTCTGCCACAGCAGCAGCTCGATCGCTCCGTCGACCCGATCGCCGCGATGCTCAGCGGTCGCCCGCTCCAGGTCCGCCGCCACCACCGCCCACTCCAGCGGTTGTTCCGTGAGCACTGCAAGGCGCGCCCGCACGTCCTCGCTGCGTTTCGTGTCGTGCGTGGACAGGGTGGTCATCGTATCGGGACGGGTCAGGACCATCGAGGCGGCATGATCGTGCAGCTCGTCCGGATCCACCCCGATCCGGTCCGGATCGGCCCCCACCTCGTTCACGGCGACGAAACGGGTGTAGCGGTAGAACGCGGTGTCCTCGAGCCCCTTGGCATGGACCGGACCGCAGGTCTGGGCGAAGCGCACCACCACCTCGTCCCGTTCCGCGCTGCGGCTGCGGCCGGCACTGCCCACCTCGTCGCCGCAGACCAGAGCCACCACGGTCTCCAGGGTCGCGACGATGTCCTCGTCCTCACCGAGGCGGCGGTAGGCCCGGGCGGCCGCCTGCTCGATGACGGTGCGCTCGGAGCCCGGCGCCGGTTCCCCCGGCACGATGTAGGCGCGGTAGCGGTCCATCGAGCTCAGCAGCGCCACCACGACTTTCTGGATGTTCCGCCTGGTGGTGTCCCGCAGCCTGATGTCCTCCTGGCAGATCTTGTGGATCAGGGTGGTCAGGCGCTCGATCTCCGCCCACAGGCTGGTCGAGATGATCAGGTCCGTGGACTCCTGGGTGACCTCGTCGAAGGGTCGCAGGTCGCCGGTGCGACGCTGCCACAGATGAGTCAGGCCGATCGCGCCGTGCGGGTCGTGGAAGAGCCCGCCCACCCGCCACAGGGCGTCGTAGCCGGTGGTGCCGGCGCAGGGGAAGTCCCCGGGCAGCTGCTCCTCGCCGTGCAGGATCTTCTCCACCACGGTCCAGGCGCCGTCGGTAGCGCGCTCCAGGTCCCGCAGGTAGCCACGGGGATCGGCCAGGCCGTCCGGGTGGTCGATGCGGTAGCCGTCGATCACCCCTTCGCCCTGCAGGCGCAGCAGCGTCGAATGGGTCGCCTCGAACACGTGGGACAGCTCGACCTGGAGTCCCGCGAGCGTGTCCACGTCGAAGAAGCGCCGGTAGTCCAGCTCATCGTCGGCGACCTTCCAATACGCCAGGCGGTACCACTGCCGATCCAGCAGATCCGCCAGTCCCAGGTGCTCGGTGCCGGCGGCCACGGGCAGCACGTGGTCGTAGTACCGCACCACGTGCTCGATGGCCAGGGAGCCGTCGGCCTGGGGGATCTGCTCCTGACCCACGGAGATCTCCGCATCGGCCAGGACGGCGCCGATGGGTCGGCCCAGCACCGGCACCAGCAGCGAGCGCTCCCCGCTGAGCTCGACGTCGAACCAGTCCGCGTAGTCGGATTCCGGGCCGTCGCGCAGCACCGACCACAGGGCCCGGTTGTGCCAGATCGGGGTGGGGATCGCCATGTGGTTGGGCACGACGTCGGCGATCAGGCCCATCCCGTGCGCATGGGCGGCATCGGCCAGTCGGCGCAACCCGTCCTCGCCGCCGAGCTCCTCGCTGATGCGGGAGTGGTCGACCACGTCGTAGCCGTGGGTCGAGCCGGGCGCCGCCTGCAGCACGGGCGAGCAGAAGACGTGCCCCACCCCGAGTCGCGCGAGGTACGGGACCACGCCGGCCGCATCGTCCGCGGTGAACTCCGCATGCAGCTGCAGGCGATAGGTGGAGGTCGGGACCGGCCGGATGGCCGGCACGGTGGCGGTGGCGCGCTCGTGCTCGCGTGGTGCGGGGCGGTGGCCGGGATCGGTGCTCACGGGGCGATGCTCTCCTTCGTCGCGCCCCGGGTGATGGTCACGGCCGGGGCGGGCCGGTCGATGGCGCAGGGCTCGTCTCAGGCGCGGGTGTAGCGGGTCTGATCCAGCTCGGGGGCGGCCTCGTCGTCCTCCCCCATGGGCGGACGCATCAGGATCAGCAGCGAGTGGCTGGGGCGGGTGACGGTGGTCCCGGCCGTGAGCACGTCCCCGACGTCGATCGTGTCTCCCGTGCCCAGCTCGACGCGCCACTGCATCCCGTGATCCTCCGGTGGGAGCGTGAAGTCCACAGGATTGCCCGAGGCGTTGAACATCACCAGCGCCGAGTCGTCGACGATCCGCTCACCACGCAGGTTCGGCTCGGGGATGCCGGAGCCGTTGAGGAACATCGTCAGGCACTTGTTCTGCGGGTTGTTCCAGTCCTCGTCGGTCATCAGGGCACCGTCGGTGCCGAGCCACTCGACATCCGGCAGCACCGAATCCACTCCGTGCCGGGTGACCCCCTGCAAGAAGCGGCGACGGCGGAAGATCGGATGGTCGCGGCGCAGCGCGATGACGCTCTGGGTGAACCAGAGCATGTCCATCTCGTACGGGTCCAGCTCCCAGTCCATCCAGGCGAGTTCGCCGTCCTGGCAGTAGGTGTTGTTGTTGCCGTTCTGGGTGCGACCCATCTCGTCGCCGTGCAGGATCATCGGCACGCCCTGGCTGAGCAGCAGTGTGGCCATGAGGTTCTTCGCTCGTCGCAGGCGCAGATCGCGCACCTCCGTATCGTCGGTGGGGCCCTCGACGCCGGAGTTCCAGGAGCGGTTGTGGCTCTCCCCGTCCATGCCGTCCTCGCCGTTGGCCTCGTTGTGCCGGTCGTTGTAGGAGACCAGGTCCCGCAGCGTGAAACCGTCGTGGGCGGTGACGAAGTTGATCGAGGCGATCGGGGTGCGACCGGTGTGCTGGTACAGGTCCGAGCTGCCGGCCAGGCGCGAGGTGAAGTCCCCGATCTTCCCTGGCTCCGAGCGGTGGAAGTCGCGCACCGTGTCGCGATACTTGCCGTTCCACTCGGACCACAGCGGTGGGAAGCCGCCCACCTGGTAGCCGCCCTCGCCGAGGTCCCAGGGTTCCGCGATGAGCTTGACCTGCGAGATCACCGGGTCCTGCTGGATGATGTCGAAGAAGGCCGAGAGGCGGTCCACCTCGTGCAGCTCGCGCGCCAGGGTGGAGGCGAGGTCGAAGCGGAAGCCGTCCACGTGCATCTCGGTGACCCAGTAGCGCAGCGAGTCCATGATCAGCTGCAGCACGTGGGGGGTGCGCATCAGCAGGGAGTTCCCGGTGCCGGTGGTGTCGTAGTAGTGCGCCTCGTCCCCCTCGACCAGGCGGTAGTACGCGGCGTTGTCGATGCCGCGGAAGCAGAGGGTGGGGCCCAGCTGGTTGCCCTCGGCGGTGTGGTTGTAGACCACATCGAGGATCACCTCGATGTCCGCCTCGTGGAGGTTCTTCACCATCTGCTTGAACTCCTGGACCTGCTGGCCCAGCTGCCCGGCGTGCGAGTACTCGTTGTGCGGGGCGAAGAAGCCGATGGTGTTGTAGCCCCAGTAGTTGCGCATCCCCTTCTCGACCAGGTGGCCGTCCTGGACGAACTGGTGGACCGGCATCAGCTCGACCGCGGTGACGCCGAGCTCCTTGAGATGGTCGATGATCGCGGGGTGCCCCATGGCGACGTAGCTGCCACGGATGTCCTCGTCGATGTCCGGGTGGAGCATCGTGAGGCCCTTGACATGGGCCTCGTAGATGACGGTGTCGTGGTACTCGTGGGCCGGCGGGTGATCGTTGCCCCAGTCGAAGTAGGGGGAGACCACCACCGAGTGCATGGTGTGCGCCGCGGAGTCCTCCGTGTTGCGCTCCGCGGGATCCTCGAAGTCGTAGCTGTACAGCGAGGGGTGATTGCTGGCCATCCCGGCGATCGCCTTCGCGTAGGGGTCCAGCAGCAGCTTCGAGGGGTCACAGCGGTGGCCGGCGGCGGGGTCGTAGGGGCCGTGCACCCGGTATCCGTAGCGCTGACCGGGCTGCACCGCGGGCAGGTAGACGTGCCACACATAGGCGTCCACCTCGGTGATCTCGATGCGCCGCTCGTCGCCGTCCTCCCCGATCAGGCACAGCTCGACGCGCTCGGCCACCTCCGAGAACAGGGCGAAGTTGGTGCCCGAGCCGTCGAAGGTGGCACCCAGGGGGTAGGACTGTCCGGTCCAGATCTGCATGGGCCCAGAGTAGACGCACCGTGCCAGCGTGGAGACCGGAGGGACTCCGGGCATGACGAAGGCCCCCTCGGGATTCCGAGGGGGCCTTCCGTGGTGGGCGATACTGGGTTCGAACCAGTGACCTCTTCCGTGTCAGGGAAGCGCGCTACCGCTGCGC
>JAKDUN010000091.1 GCA_030457675.1 Brachybacterium sp.
ATGCGCTCGATCCCGAGGCCGAAGGCGAAGCCCTGGTACTCCTCGGGGTCCACCCCGGCCGCGCGCAGCACGTTCGGATGGACCATGCCGCAGCCGCCCATCTCGATCCACCCGGTCCCGCCGCACACCCGGCAGTTCGGGTCCGCGTCGTGGTCCAGCCCCTCGCGCGCCTCGCAGCGGAAGCAGCGGAAGTCCATCTCGGCGCTGGGCTCGGTGAAGGGGAAGTGGTTGGGGCGCAGGCGCGTGATCGCCGTGCCGCCGAAGATGTGCGCGGCGAAGGCGTCCAGGGTGCCCACCAGGTTCGCCATCGTCAGGTTCTTGTCGATCGCGAGGCCCTCGACCTGGTGGAACATCGGCGAGTGGGTCGCGTCGATCTCGTCGGCCCGGAAGACGGTCCCCGGGCAGGCGACGTACAGCGGGGCGCCGCGCTCGAGCATCGCGCGGATCTGCACCGGCGAGGTCTGGGTGCGCAGCAGCATCCCGGAGTCCTCGGGCGCGACGTACAGGGTGTCCTGCAGCGAGCGGGAGGGATGCTCCGGATCGGCGTTCAGGGCATCGAAGTTCAACCAGGAGGACTCGATCTCCGGCCCCTCGGCGATCTCCCAGCCGATGCCGACGAAGAAGTCGTTGATCCGGTCCTGCAGCACCGTCAGCGGATGCGAGGCGCCGCGAGGGCGCAGGTCCGTGGGGAGGGTGACGTCGACGGTCTCCGCGGCGAGCGCGGCCTCCTCCTCCGCGGCGGCGAGCTCGCTCTGGCGGGCGGCGAGCTGCTTCTGGACTCGGCCCTTGCCCTGACCGACCAGCTTGCCGGCCGCGGCCTTCTGGTCCTTGGGCAGGTCCTTGATGGCGCGGTTCGCGCTGGAGAGCACGCTGGCATCGCCCACGTGCGCGATGCGGACCTGCTTGAGCTCGGCGGTGGTGGCGGCCGCGGCGATCGCGGCGAGGGCGGCATCGACGGCGTCGCCGATTCTCGCCTCGTCGATGACCGGGGCGGCGGGAGTCGAGGGTGACTCGGACACGGGTATCGCTTTCGTCCAGGGGGCAGGAGGGTGCGGGCGCCGCGATCCGGGAACTGCGGCGCGGGCACCGCGGACCATTCTAGGAGGATTCCGCGACGGGGAGTTCTCCCCATAGGCGAGGTGACGTCCTCCGCCCTACTCTTCTGTCGACGATGAGGAGGGCCATGAACTTCTACGGGGCCGATACCGAGGACCTGCGCAGCCGTGCACGATCCTTCGAGACCTGCGGCCGCACCATGCTCGAGATGACCAACACGCTGAATCCGACAGTGATGTCGGCGTCCTGGACGGGTCGCGATGCCGAGGATCTTCGCCGGAGGTGGAGCGAGCTCGAGCTTCGGATCCGCGACGTCGCGGCACGCACTACGGCCCTCGGTGGGAAGCTGACCGAGCACGCCGAGGAGCAGGACAGCACCTCCGCAGTGGACGGCGGAGGCGATGGTCTGTCGTTCCGGGACCTGTTCGGGTTGCCGGACGTCCCCTCGCTGATCGACAACGCTGCGAGCCGATCCTCCGACTGGATCGGGATCGCCAGGGATCTTGCAGGCGCAGTCTCCCCGGGAGGCCCGGCGGGCAGCGATCCTCTCCACGCCGCGCTCGCGCCAGGCACCGGGGGTCGCTCGGAGCCCCCGAGTTCATTGAAAGACCTCCTCGAGGACATCCTCGGCCAGGGAGCCGAGCCGACGATCGACACGTACCACGGCGACTACGACAATCCTGCGGACGAGTTCGACGTGAAGCCCGGCGAAGGTGGCCGCGAGACATCCAGGACGCTGGACGTCGGTGGGAAGAGCGTGGAGTACACGACTGACGCCGATGGCACCCACTCCACGAAGGTCACGTTCTCCAAGCCCCTGCTCGATGCCACGGTGGGCGGCGGCCCGGCCTCGGTCGACCTCGAAGCGGAGATCAGCACCAGTGGCGAGAGGAAGGACAACGGTGACGGCACCGTCACCTACACGATGTCCTCAGAGCTGACCGCCGAGGCACGGGCCGAGCTGAAGGGCAAGGCCGGCCCGGTGTCATTGAGCGCGGACAGTTCTGAGGGCGTCGGAGCATCCACCGAGTACTCGGTCACCGTGCCCGAGGACACGCCGATGGACCAGGTCCTCGGGATCACCCCCTTCGACCCCTCCTCGATCCCTCCCGGTGCGACGGTGACCTTCGCGTCCTCGGAGAGCCGCTCCTCCGGCGACGGTGCCGGCGCTGGAGTGCTGGGCATCGACCTCGTCACGGTCTCCGGTGAGCACACGAGCGAGGTAGGACATTCCACGAGCGTCGGCCGCAACCCCGACGACACGCTGACGGTCACGACCGGACCCACGGACAAGATGGTCGGCACCGGGAAGGTCCAGCTCGGCCCAGACGGGCTCAATGTGTTCATCGGCCGCCGGGGCACGGATACCGATGCCACGTTCGAAACTGCGACCTTCGCCGACGATGCGTCTGGGCGCACCGCCTACCAGGAGGCCCTCGTCGGAGGGCGCTTTCCGGATGATGTCGGGCAGGGGGTGGTCTCCACGTATGCCGAATACCAGGAGTCTCACGTCATCGACAGCGTCGAGGGCTGGCAGCTGGGTGGTGCCGGTTCCGAGAGCAGCTCGAACTCTACCCGGCACGACGTGATCACGCGCACCTATGCCGACGGCCACGAGGAAACCGCCGAGCAGTGGCTGCCGATGGGTGATCAGTCGACGAACAGCGTGGTCGAGTCCGGCGCCTCGGACCGTCCATCGACCTACGCCATTCAGCTGGACACCTCCGGGGAGTCGGGTGCCCACGCGGGCACGTCCGCCTACGAGAAGGAGTATGGGGTCGCACCCGGTGAGCGCGCGGGGATCCTGCTCACCGAGGACGAGGCCCGCACGGTCCGCGACAACCTCGCGGGAGATGGCGCCGTCCCCTCGGACCGGGGAACTGGCGAGACCCTCTCGATCCTGATGAACGATGATCGTGGATCGGAGTGGGCCCTCCACGATCTCAAGAGTGGATACCACGAGAATCCCGACGGCAATGGCAGCGACCTCTCGAAGCCGGCGCCGGGGACTCCGTACGACCCGGAGACGCAGTCGGTGCGTGGCGGGAAGATCGTCGACAAGCCCTGACCGGCAGCAGGCTCGCTGCGGCACGTGACAGAGGCGGCGACGGATAGGCTGGGCATGAACCCCGACCTCGAAGGAGGCCACTATGACCTGGACCGTGAAGGGCGTCGTCGCCCGCAGTGAGAAGCAGCCCGCGGAGCTGCTCGACATCGTGATCCCCGACCCCGGCCCGAACGACGTCGTCGTCGACATCGAGGCGACCGGCGTCTGCCACACCGACCTCGCCTATCGTGACGGCGGGATCAACGACGAGTTCCCCTTCCTGCTGGGCCATGAGTCCGCCGGCCGCGTCTCCGCGATCGGCGAGGCCGTGACCCACGTCGAGGTCGGCGACTACGTGGTGCTGAACTGGCGCGCCGTGTGCGGCGAGTGCCGGGCCTGCAAGAAGGGCGTGCAGCAGTACTGCTTCGCGACCCACAACGCTTCGACGCCCATGACCCTCACCGACGGCACCGAGCTGACCGCCGCGCTGGGCATCGGCTCCTTCGCGGAGAAGACGCTGGTCCACGAGGGTCAGTGCACGAAGGTCTCCGAGGACGCTCCCGCCGAGGTCGCCGGCCTGCTGGGCTGCGGCGTGATGGCGGGCATCGGCGCCGCGATCAACACCGGCCAGGTCCAGCGCGGCGAGTCCCTCGCCGTGATCGGGCTGGGCGGCGTGGGCTGCGCGGCGATCGCCGGCGCGAAGCTCGCCGGTGCCACCACCATCATCGGCCTGGACGTGGACGAGAAGAAGCTCGCCGCCGCGACCGAGCTGGGCGCCACCCACACCGTGCACACCAAGGACCTCTCCCCCGAGCAGGTGGCCGAGAGGGTCCAGGAGCTCACCGGCGGCTACGGCGCGGACGTCGTCGTCGACGCCGTCGGCATCCCGCAGACCTACGAGACCGCCTTCTACGCCCGCGACCTCGCCGGCCGGGTGGTCCTGGTGGGTGTGCCGCGCCCGGGCGTGGAGCTGACGCTCCCGCTGCTGGACGTGTTCGGCCGCGGCGGGTCGCTGAAGTCCTCCTGGTACGGCGACTGCCTCCCCGAGCGGGATTTCCCGTATCTGATCGACCTGTTCCTGCAGGGCCGGCTGCCGCTGGACCGCTTCGTCACCGGCCGTACCGACCTGGCGGGCGTCGACGCAGCGCTGGACGGGCTGCACGACGGCGCGAACCTGCGCACCGTGGTGGAGGTGGCACGATGACCGCGCGCCTCTCCCATGCCGTCACCTCCGGCACCTTCAGCCTGGACGGCGAGACCCATCAGGTGGACAACAACGTGTGGGTGCTCGGCGATGACGAGCAGTGCGTCGTCTTCGACGCCCCGCACGACGTGGAGACCGTCGAGGAGCTGGTCGGCGATCGGGAGTGCGTGGGCATCCTGCTCACCCACGCCCACGACGACCATGTGCGGATGGCGCCCGAGCTGTCCGAGGCGCTCGAGGCCCCGATCCTGCTGAACCCCGCTGACCGCGAGGTCTGGCAGCTCACCCACGGCGACCTGCCCTGGGACGATCACGTCGCCGACGGCGACATGTTCACGATCGCGGGGGTGAACCTCGAGGCGCTGCACACCCCGGGCCACTCCCCCGGCTCCACCTGCTACTACTCCGAGGAGCTGGGCGCCGTGTTCACCGGCGACACCCTGTTCCAGGGCGGCCCCGGTGCGACCGGCCGGTCCTTCTCTTCGCGGGAGACGATCGAGGAGTCCGTGCGGGAGCGGCTGTTCGCGCTGCCGGACGACACGGTGGTCCACACCGGTCACGGACCGGACACCACCATCGGTGCCGAGAAGCGCGCGGCGCAGGGCGACTGGCTCTGAGCCCCGCACTGACGGGTCCTCGCTGAGCCGGCCCGGCTGCGCACGGGAACGGCGGCGATCACCTCCGGATGATCGCCGCCGTTCAGTGTCGGGCGCGCGTGCCGCTTCACCGGAGCGCGTGCACCCGAGCTCTGCCTGCCCTGGCGTCGGCGCTGCTCAGCGACTCCGCAGCTCCATGCGGACGAAGTCATGGACGCCGCCGTTGGTGCGCTGGACATACCGTTCGATGTTCTCGAATCCGGCACCCTCATACGCGCTGATCGCCCGGATGTTGAACGCGGCGACGCTCAGCACGAGGCGATCAGGCATCTCCGACCGATGGAGCTGCTTCAGCCCGGCGGTGAGGAAGGCGGAGCCGCGGCCGCCGCCCGTGAGATCCGGGCGCAGACCCAGGCTGATCTCACAGGCCTCACCGTCCTCGGTGGCGTCCGCGGTGAAGAACCCGACCAGCTCGCCCTCGTGCCGCACCTGCCAGAAGCTGTCGGGCCACATGCTCGGGGTGATGAGCTCCTGGTAGTCCTCGGCATCGGCGGTGGCGTCATAGAAGTTGTAAGGCTCCGGGTACTTCCACGTGTCCGCGATGACCCGAGCCGCGTCGAGCGTCATGGGGCTGAAGCGGAGGACCCGACCCCACGCATCGTGGCTCATGCGATCCGCGGACCGTCCGCGGGAGGGGTCCCCTGTTCAGCGGGCGGCCGGACCGCCTCGCCTTCGGCCGCGTCCTCGCACTCAGCGGCGCCCGCCTCGTCGGCGTCAGCGATGGACGGGACGTCGGGCTCAACGTCGGACTCAACGGTGGACGCGACGCCGGACCCCTCTGTGCCCACCGGCTCCACCGGCTTCGGGTCGCTCTCGCCCCGCAGCTGCGCCAGATAGGCGTTGTAGGCCGCGAGCTCGGCGCCGCCGTCCCGTTCCGCCTTGCGGTCGTACTGGCGTGCTCGGCGGTCGTCGGACTTCATCCACATCGCCGCGACGATGATCGCGTAGCCGACGGTCGGGATCTCCGAGATCGCCCACATGATGGTGCCGCCGCGCACCTGGATCAGCTCGAGCCGGTCCAGTCCGTACATCCCCAGCTGGGTGTACCAGTCCTCTGCGACCAGCCAGGTCGCCGAGACCATGGCCACCCCGAAGAAGGCGTGGAAGGCGAGGGTGATCAGCAGGGTGATCAGCTTCAGCACCGGGTTGATCGGCCTCTGGGACGGATCGATGCCGATCAGCACCCAGGCGAAGAGGTAGCCGGAGCCCAGGAAGTGCACCGTCATCAGCACGTGTCCGAGGTGGTGCCGCATCGCCATCTCGAACAGGGGCGAGAAGTAGAACAGGATCAGCGAGCCGACGAAGATGAATCCGGCCAGCGGCGGGGAGGAGATCAGCCGGGAGTATCCCGTGTGCAGGGCGGCCAGCACCCATTCGCGCACGCCGCGGGAACCGTCGGTGCGGGGTGGGACCGCGCGGGACAGCAGCGTGACCGGGCCGCCGAGCACCCACAGCGGCGGCACGATCATCATCATCGCCATGTGCTGGATCATGTGCGCATCGAAGCGGAACTTGCCCCAGGCGGCGGCGCCGCCGTTCATCACCCAGGCGAAGGCGAGACAGCCGGCCAGGAAGCAGGCCGTTCGGATCCACGGCCACACGTCACCGCGACGGCTCAGCCGCACCACGCCGGTGAGGTACAGCCCGGCCATCGTCACGCCCAGGGCGAGGGCGATCCAGTCGGGCTGGAACACGGTGAACAGGGCGCTGGGCGAGAACTCGCGCTCCGGCGGGAGGTAGCCCACCAGGGACAGCACCCGCAGTTCCCCCACGGCAGGGATCTCCTGCGGGACCGGTGGGGCGGAGCGGCCCAGAGCGATCGAGGCACCGATCACCGCCGCCATCACCAGGCCCTCGGTGATCGCGAGGTGGCGGAAGCGGATCCGCTCCCCCAGTCGCCGTCGCTGCAGCGCACCCAGCACGGCGAGGGTGAGCAGACCCAGCGCCTTGACCAGCACCACCCGGCCGTAACCGGTGGTGAGCAGTTCAGTCCAGGTCGACATCCGGATCCACGCGCTGAGCAGCCCGCTGAGCGCGAGGGCGGTCACGGCCGCCAGTGCCCAGGGCGAGAACCGGCGTATCGCGGTGGACATCTGGGTCTCGTCCATCCGGGCGCTGAGCAGGAAGAGCACCAGCAGTCCGCCGACCCAGACACTGACCGCCACCAGGTGCACGGACATGGCATTGACGGCGTTGATGTGGTCGAGGCTGGAGCCGGCATGGCCGGCCAGTCCCAGAGCGGCGGCGCCGAGCCCGGCGAAGGCCAGCCCCCAGCAAGCCAGAACCGTGGAGCGCGCGAGCGCAAAGGCGAGAGCGGACATCGCTGCGAGAACCGCGATGCTCAGCTGGATCCGGCCCAGCTCGCCGCCCAGCGCCACCTCCCAGACGTCGAGGTCGGTGCCGGCACCGGTGGCCTCCAACCCGCCCAGCGGGATCAGGGCGAGGGAGGCGACCGCCCACAGCAGCGCCCCCGTGGCGCCGAGGCGCACGGTCCGACGTCGCAGCGGATCCAGGGCGGTCACCTCGCGGCGGCCGGGTCCCGGAAGCAGCAGCACGGCCGTCCCGCCGGCGCCGATGGCGAGCAGCAGGCCCAGGTGGTGCAGCGCACGCACCACCGGCAGACCCCAGGTGACCAGCGGAGAGGCGGGGACCAGCTCGGCGGGGGCGAGGGCCCCGGTGGCGGCCATGCCCGCGAGCGCGGCGGCGACGGTCAGCAGCAGGAGGACCGGCAGAGCGAGGGCGCCGGCGCGCTGGGAGACGGCGTTCATGCCCCTGCCTGTCGGCGCCGGAGCGTCTCGAAGAGGCAGACGGTCGCGGCGGTGTGGACGTTGAGCGATTCGGCGTGCCCGGCCAGGGGGATCCGCACGGTCAGCGGGGCGGCGGCGAGGGTCGCCTCGTCCAGTCCGCGCGCCTCGTTGCCCAGGATCCAGGCGATCCGCGCGGGAAGCTCGACGGTGAAGAGCTCGGCGTCGGCGTACCCGCTGGTGGCGGCGGCCGTGAGGGCCGAGTCGGCGAGCTGTGCGAGGACGTCCTCGATCGCGGCGCCGGTGAGCACGGGGAGGTGGAACAGGCTGCCGGCGGCGGCGCGCACGGCCTTGGGGGAATAGGGGTCCGCGCTGGTGCGGGTCAGCAGCACCAGGTCGGCGCCGGCGGCGTCCGCGGTGCGGATCAGGGTGCCGACGTTGCCGGGATCGCGGACCTCGTGGAGCACGACGACGGTGACGGCATCCGCGGACGGCAGCGCGCGGAGCGCCGCGCCGGCGGCCGTGGGGTCCTCAGCGGGCAGGGCGCCGACGGCGACGACCCCCTGCGGGGAGACCAGACTGCCTGAGCCGTCGGGGGTGTCGGGGCTGTTCGTGGTCCCCTCCCCCGCCGTGCCGGTGGCCGCGGTCTCGCGGACCAGGGCGCGCAGGATCTGCTCGTCGACGGTCCGCAGCGGTACACCGGCGCCGCGGGCCAGGTCGGCCAGCTCGGGGTGATCACCGGCCGCGCGCTCGGTGAGGAAGACCTCGCGGGCCAGCCCGGGGCGATGGCGCAGCAGCGAGCGGACGGACTGCGGGCCCTCGATGCGGAATCGTCCCTGCTTGCGACGCGCAGAGCGCCCGGCCAGTGCCGCCACCTTCCGCACCCGCTCGGAGCGGGGGGAGGTGATGGGCGACTGGTCCGGGCGCTCGTTCATCGCAGATCGTGCCGCGATGTCAGGCTGCCGGGGCGTTGACGTCCTTGGGGAGGGCGTTCTTCGCGACCTCGACCAGGGCGGCGAATGCCGGGGCGTCGTTCACGGCGAGCTCGGCGAGCATGCGACGGTCCACCTCGACACCGGCAAGGCCGAGGCCCTGGATGAGACGGTTGTAGGTCATGCCGTTGGCGCGGGCCGCAGCGTTGATGCGCTGGATCCAGAGCTGACGGAAGTTGCCCTTGCGCTTCTTGCGGTCGCGGAAGTTGTAGGTCTGCGAGTGCAGCACCTGCTCCTTCGCCTTGCGGTACAGACGCGAGCGCTGGCCGCGGTAGCCGCTGGCCTGCTCAAGGATTTCCCGACGCTTCTTATGGGCGTTGACCGCCCGCTTCACGCGTGCCACGTGATACTCCTTCGATCGTAAGTTCAGGGGCGCGGGAGGCGTGCTCCCGCGTGGGCGATCAGCGGCCCAGCAGCTTCTTCATGCGCTTGACGTCGGCCTTGGCGACAGCGGTGTCGCTGCCGAGGCGGCGCTTGCGGGTGGAGGACTTGTGCTCCAGCAGGTGGCGAGCGCCCGCCTGCTCGCGCATGAGCTTGCCCGAGCCGGTGACGCGGACGCGCTTCTTGGTACCCGAGTGGGTCTTGTTCTTCGGCATCTGCCTGTTCTCCTTGTGACGTTTCTCAGGACTCGGAGCCGGTCTCGGCTCCGGCCTCGGTGGAGGGCTTCGCGCTCTCGCTCCGGGCGGCAGCCTTCTCAGCATCGGTCTTGCGCTTGCGGGCCTCGGCCATGGCCTGGGCCTTCTTCTTGTGGGGTCCGAAGACCATCACCATGTTGCGGCCGTCCTGTCGCGGGTGCGACTCGACGTAACCGAACTCCGCGACGTCCTCGGCCATCCGCTGCAGCAGCTTCACACCACGCTCGGGGCGGGCCTGCTCACGCCCACGGAAGCGGATGATGACCTTGCACTTATCGCCGCCGTCGAGGAACTTCTCGACGTTGCGACGCTTGGTGTCATAGTCGTGGGTATCGATCTTCAGGCCCATCCGGATTTCCTTCTGGACCGTGTTCGCCTGGTTCTTGCGCGACTCACGGGCCTTCAGGTTGGCTTCGTACTTGTACTTGCCGTAATCCATGAGACGAGCGACCGGCGGGTTCGCACCGGGCGCGACCTCGACCAGGTCGAGATCTGCTTCCTGGGCGAGACGCAGGGCGTCCTCGACACGGACCTCGCCGACCTGCTCGCCGGCGGGCCCGACCAGGAGGACCTTGGGGACCCTGATCTGACCGTTGATGCGCTGTTCGCTGATGTTGGCTCCTCACCTTGTTTTTCGCGTCGGAAGACGACGAAGGCCCCCGCATGTCATGCGGAGGCCCCAAGGTGCACACGCCACGGCGCAGACCGGGCATTGCTGCCCGCTCGCCGCACGGTGAGGCGCGGCTGCGATACTGACCCAGCGGCTGTGTGCTGCGAGCCGGAGAGCTCACGGGCAGATCGCCACGAGGTGGGAAGGGACTCCACTTGAGGAACGAATGACGAGGGTCTCGACCTGTTCCAGTCATCTATCCTAGCAGGAGTACGCCCATCGTCCAGGTGATGTGCGTCGCGCCCGTCAGCTGCGAGCAACAAGGAGTACCGGTGGAGACCGACCGTCATGCATCCGACGGCGAGGACCCGCTCGGCGAGTCCGGGTCCACCGCGCACGACGAGTCGACTGCCGCCGCCCAGGACGAGTCCGCCCCCGCGGACCCGACGCGGGCTGACCCCGACTCGCACGCGTACGGCTACGGCGAGGATCCGCTCGAGACGGCCGGCAGCGGAGCGGAGCCGGGCCCCGCGGATGATCCCGCCACCGGCCTCCACTCGGCCACCGGCCTGCGCGGCGCCCCCCCCCCCCCCCCCGGGGGGGGGCCCGGGCCCGGGGGGG
>JAKDUN010000483.1 GCA_030457675.1 Brachybacterium sp.
GGGCTGGGAGATCGAGGAGACGGTGCCCCAGGCGGTCCCGCTTGGTGGTGAGGTAGGTGAGGTTCTCCGGGGTGGGGTGGGTGTCCAGGTCGACGGTCCCCGCCACCACGACGCCCGCTCCCACCAGGGCGTGGGCCTTCTCCGGGTTGTGGGTGAGCAGATCGACCGCCTTCACCCCGAGGTGGGCGAGGATGCCGGGCACGGCCGCGAAGGAGCGGGAGTCCACGGGCAGGCCGAGGTCGAGGTTGGCATCGACCGTGTCGCGGCCGGAGTCCTGCAGGGCGTAGGCCCGCAGCTTCTCGACCAGGCCGATGCCGCGGCCCTCGTGGCCGCGCAGAAGGATCAGCACCCCGCGCCCGGCCTCGTCGATGCGGGCCAGGGACTCCTGGAGCTGGGGTCCGCAGTCGCAGCGGCGGGAACCGAAGACGTCCCCGGTCACGCACTCGGAGTGCACCCGGGTCAGCACCGGCCCCGCGGTGGTGACGTCCCCGCGCACCAGCACCAGGTGCTCGGCGGTGCCCTCGCGCACGGCGAGCGCCTCGAAAGTGCCGTGCGGGGTGGGCAGGGGCACCGGTGCGGTGATCTCGAGGGTCGGGAGGTCGGTGCGTCGACGGTGCGCGGCCAGGTCCTCGATGGAGATCATCCGCAGGTCGTGGTGATCGGCGAACTCGCGCAGCGCGGGTCCGCGCATCATCTCGCCGTCGTCGTGGACCAGCTCGACGATCATCCCCACTGCGGGCAGGCCCGCCAGCCGGGTGAGGTCGACGGCGGCCTCGGTGTGGCCGCGGCGCTCGAGCACGCCGCCGTCCTTCGCCCGCAGCGGGAGCACGTGCCCGGGTCGGATCAGGTCGCTGGGCACGGTCGCCTCATCGGCCAGCACCTGGAGGGTGCGGGCGCGGTCGGAGGCGCTGATGCCGGTGGTCACGCCCTCGGACGCATCCACGCTCACCGTGTAGGCGGTGCGCAGCGGGTCGGCGTTCTCACGCACCATCAGCGGCAGCTCGAGGGCGTCGGCCCGAGCGGCGCTCATCGGTGCGCACAGCAGTCCGCTGGAGTGGCGCACCGCGAAACCGATCACGGAGGGGGTGGCGGCAGCGGCGGCCAGGATCAGGTCGCCCTCGTTCTCGCGGTCCTCGTCGTCGACGACCACCACGGGCCGACCGGCGGCGATCGCGGTGATCGCGTCCTCGACGAGGTCCAGGCGCAGCGCGCTCATCGGGTCGCCTCCGTTCCGGGCAGCAGGGTCGCGGTGAGCTTCTCGACGTACTTCGCCAGCACGTCCACCTCGAGGTTCACGCGGTCGCCGATCTCGCGACGGCCGAGGGTGGTGCGCGAGAGGGTCTCGGGGATGAGGCCGAGGGTGACCTCGTCGCCGTCGATCGCGGCGACGGTGAGGCTCACGCCGTCCACGGCGAGGGAGCCCTTGGCCACGACATAGCGGGCCAGGCCCTCCGGCAGGGTCAGACGCAGCAGGGTGGTGCCGCCGTCCTCCTGGCGGCCGGAGATCTCACCGACCCCGTCGACGTGCCCCTGCACGATGTGGCCGTCCAGACGCCCGTCGGCCCGCACGCAGCGCTCGAGGTTCACGGTGTCACCGGCGGTGAGGTCACCGAGGGAGGTGGCGGCCAGGGTGGTGGAGATGACGTCGGCGCTCCACTGCTCGCCCTGGACCGAGGTGACGGTCAGGCAGCAGCCGCTGACGGCGATCGAGTCACCGAGCGCGATGCCCTCCAGGACGCGCGGTGAGCGGATCCTCAGGCGGGTGGGGTCGGCGCCCGAGGTGAGCTGCTCGACGGTGCCGAGCTCTTCGATGATGCCGGTGAACATGGTGGTCCTTCCTGGTCAGGCGGTGCGACGGCGGGGTTGGAGGGTGAGGCGGAGGTCCGTGGGACCGCC
>JAKDUN010000092.1 GCA_030457675.1 Brachybacterium sp.
GCGGGGCCCGGTGCCTGGACACCGTCCCCCTGGCCCCGGCCCCCCCGGCCCGCACCCAGGAGAAGTCCTCATGAACGACGCCCCTGACACGACGGGCCTGGACCTGTCCGCCGCAGGCCCCGCCCGCGATCGCGGCGAGCTGTTCACCCTCGAGGCCGGGGCGTATCGGGCGGAGATCTCCTCGGTGGGAGCGATCCTCGAGTCCCTCACCATCGGCGGACGTGACCTGCTGGTGCGCAGCCCCGAGACCGGGCCCATGCAGTTCTACCGCGGCGCGATCGTCGCGCCGTGGCCCAATCGGATCGGCGACGGCACCTACACCTGGGACGGTCAGGAGATCCGCACCGCGCTCACCGAGCCCGAGCGCGGCAATGCGCTGCACGGCCTGGTCTGTTTCCAGGCCTTCTCCCCGACAGCCCTCTCGGAGGACGAGCTGGTGCTGCGCACCGAGCTCTTCCCTTCCCCGGGGTACCCCTTCCACCTGCTGCTGACCGTGCACTATGCACTGGATCCGCAGGAGGGTCTGACCACCACGGTGACCGCTCGCAACCTCGGTGCGCAGGACGCCCCCTACGGGGTGTGCCCCCACCCGTACCTGGTCGCCGGGACGGAGCCGTTGGATACGTGGTCGCTGCAGGTCGAGACCGGGACCGTGCTCACCGTCACCGAGGATCGGCTGCTGCCCACCGGCACCGCCCCGGTCCCCCCCGGTGGCGACTTCGACTTCCGCACGGCGAAGACCCTCGGACCGCTGTTCATCGACCACGCCTTCACCGACCTCGGCAGGGATGGTCAGGGACGGGTCGTGGTGAGCGTCTCCGCTCCCGGCGGCACCGGGGTGGAGCTGACCGCCGGCCCGGAGTGCCCCTGGCTGCAGATCCATACCGGTGACCGTCCGGAGCCGGAGAACAACCGGCGCGGTCTCGCCGTGGAGCCGATGACCTGCCCGCCCGATGCCTTCCGCAGCGGCACCGATGTGGTGAGGCTGACCTCCGGCGCCGAGCACGCCGCCTCCTGGTCCCTGCGGGGCTGGTGAGCGGGCTCGCGGAGCGCGGGCTGCGCACAGGACGAGGGACGGGCCGAGGCGGCGCGTGAGCCGCCGGAGGGCCGCTGGCGACGGGGCCGGCTGATCGCGCAGAGGCGATGCGGCGCCTGCAGGAGCACCGAGGTCGAAACTTTCAGTTGATAGACCGGAAACGTCATATACTCTGGTGACCATGGTCACAGCCGACCCCCCAGCGCCTCTGTTGCGCGTCACGAATCTGATCAAGCACTTCCCCGGCGCGAAGGCGCTCGACGGAGTGGACTTCGACGTCCGCGCCGGCGAGGTCCATTGCCTGCTCGGGCAGAACGGTGCGGGCAAGTCCACACTGATCAAGGTCCTCGCCGGTGCTCACCAGCCCGATGCCGGACAGCTCCATTGGCAGGGCGAGCTGGCGACGATCCCGTCGCCCACCACGGCGCTCGACCTCGGCATCGCCACCATGTATCAGGAGCTCGACGTGGTCGACGGCCTGACGGTGGCGGAGAACATCTATCTGGGCCACGAGCTCTCCCGCGGCGGGCTGCTCCGGCACGCCGAGGCGCGCACCCGCACCCGGGACCTGCTGCGCCGCCTCGGGCACCCGGAGATACGACCGGGCCAGGACGTGGGGAGCCTGTCGGCGGCGGGCAAGCAGATCGTCTCGATGGCGCGCGCCCTGTCCCACGACGCCAAGGTGATCGTCATGGACGAGCCCTCTGCGGTGCTCGATCCCGAGGAGGTGGACAAGCTCTTCCACGTCGTCGACTCGCTCACCGCCGAGGGCCTGTCCGTCATCTACATCTCCCACCGATTGGAGGAGATCCGTCGCATCGGGGACCGGATCACCGTGCTCAAGGACGGCAGGACCGTCGCCTCCGGGCTCGCGGTCGCAGAGACCCGCACCGGTGACCTCATCGAGATGATGACCGGACGCCGGGTCGAGAGCGACTTCGGCGGCACCGGGGTCGAGGAGGTCGGCGAGGTGGTGCTGGAGGTGGCGGGACTCGCGCTCACCGACGTGTTCGAGGACGTGAGCTTCGAGGTCCGCGCCGGGCAGATCCTCGGCCTGGCGGGCCTGGTCGGTGCCGGGCGCTCCGAGATCCTCGAGACGCTCTACGGCGCACGACCGGCGGCCGCGGGCACCGTCAGGGTCCACGGGAGACCGGTCCGCCCCGGTTCTGTCGCCCGCGCGGTGCACCGCGGCATCGGACTCGCTCCGGAGGAGCGCAAGAGCCAGGGCCTGCTGCTTGATGAGCCCGTCTATCGCAACATCACGCTGTCCACCTTCGCCCGGTTCGCGCGCGGCGGCTTCCTCGACGAGCGCGCCGAACGGCGGGCCGCCGAGGAGCAGATCACGGCGCTCCACCTGGCGCCGGCTGATCCCGATCGTGCGATCAGGACCCTGTCCGGAGGCAATCAGCAGAAGGCGATGCTGGCCCGCTGGCTGGTGCACGGCTGCGAGGTCCTGCTGCTGGACGAGCCGACGCGCGGCGTCGACGTCGGTGCCCGCGCCGAGATCTACACCCTGATCCGGCGCCTGGCACGCCAGGGCACCACCGTCGTCATGGTCTCCAGCGAGATCGACGAGGTGCTCGGCCTCGCCGATCAGGTCCTCGTCATCGCCGACGGCACTGTCGTGCACGAGGGACCCACCGCCGAGATCGACGAGCACGGGGTGCTCGACCTCATCATGGAAGGAACCCGCATATGAGCGAACAGGCAGCGCGCAGCGTTTCAGGCGCCGAGCCGAGCAGTGCTTCCCTGCCGTCGACGGAGAGCGCGCCGCCGCCCGCACCGGACGAAGGAGGCCAGGGCGCGCGGGCCCGTCTCGGAGGCGGCGGGCTGGGCCGCAGCCTCGGACTCATCGTCGCCCTGCTGCTGATCTGCCTCGTGGGCGCCCTGACCAGCGGAGATCGTTTCCTCGATGTCGACAACGTCCTCACGATCGTCCGCGGAGCCGCGGTCATCGGAGTCGTCAGCATCGGCATGACCTTCGTCATCACCGCCGGCGGCATCGACCTGTCGGTGGGCTCGGTGCTGGGCCTCGCCAGCGTCTGGGCGACCACGCTGGCCACCCAGGCCATGGCCGAGGACGTGCACTGGGTCGTGATGGTCTTCACCGGGGTGGCGGTCGGCACCGCGGCGGGCATCGTCAACGGGATCGTCGTCTCCTACGGCAAGGTCGTCTCCTTCATCGCCACCTTCGCCATGCTGATCGCCGCCCGCGGTCTCGCCGAGATCATCTCCGGCCGCGGGACCCAGCTGGTCACCAATGACGGCTTCGACGACTTCTTCAACGGCAGCTTCCTGGGCGTGCCGACCATCGTGTGGATGTTCATCGTGGTGGCGGCACTGGGCTGGGTGGTGCTGAACCGGACCACCTTCGGCCGTCGCACCGTCGCGGTCGGCGGCAACGCGGAGGCCGCCCGCCTGGCGGGGATCAACATCCGGCGTCACACCGTCTACGTCTTCGCGCTCAGCGGCTTCACCGCCGGCCTCGCCGCCGTCATGATGCTCGGACGCACCGGGGCCGGCAGCTCGACCAACGGCATGCTGTACGAACTCGATGCGATCGCGGCCGTCGTCGTCGGCGGCACCCTCCTGGTCGGCGGGCGGGGCACGATCGTCGGCACCGTGATCGGTGTGCTCATCTTCCAGACGCTGACCAACGTCTTCGTGCTGAACAACCTGTCCACCTCGGTCCAGGCGCTGGTGCAGGGCGCGATCATCGTGATCGCGGTCCTCCTCCAGCAGCGTTTCGTCGTCCGCGCCAGATCGACGTGACCGTGCGCGCTTTCCGGCCCTGGCTGACACGGCCCCGTCCTGCCCAGTCCGCATGTCCCTCACCACCCCAAGGAGCATCTCCCATGACCGCATCACTGACGTTGCGTCGCCGTGTCACGGCCTCCCTCGCAGCCCTCGCCTCCGTAGCGCTGCTCGCTTCATGCACCGGCAATACGCCGGAGACCACCGGCGGAGGCGGCGGAGGCGGCGGTGACACCAATGCCGGCAGCAGCAACGACGACACCGGCGAGACCGTCACCATCGGCTTCTCCGCCCCGGCCGCCGATCACGGCTGGATGGGGTCGATGAGCACGCACGCGCAGAACCTGGCCGACGAGTACGACGACGTCGAGCTCCTGGTCGCCGAAGGGACCAACGACGTCAATCTGCAGATCAGCCAGATCGAGACCTTCATCAACAACGACGAGATGGATGCGATCGTGGTGGTCCCCTTCGACGGCGGCGCCCTGACCGGCGTCGCACTGGAGGCGATGGAGGCCGGTATCCCGGTCATCAACGTGGACCGCGAGTTCTCCGACCCCAACGCCGCGCGGGTGACCGTGATGGGAGACAACTACGGGATGGGCCACAATGCCGGTGAGTACATCTGCGAGCAGGTGGGCGATGACCCCGAGGCCGTGGTCGCCGAGGTCACCGGCATCGCCTCCCTGCCCCTGACCGAGGAGCGCACCCAGGGCTTCGAGGACGCGCTCGGCGCATGCGGCCAGGAGGTCGACAACCGCGTCGCCGCGGACTTCACCGTCCAGGGTGGCGAATCCGCCACTGCGAACCTGCTGCAGGCCGCTCCGGAGATCGACGCGATCTGGAACCACGACGACGACCAGGGAGTGGGCGTGCTGGCGGCCATCGAGAACGCCGACCGCGACGAGTTCTTCATGGTCGGCGGTGCCGGCTCGGCGAACATGATGCGTCATATCCAGGAGGAGGACTCCGTGGTCGAGGCCACCGTGGTCTACCCCTCCAGCCAGGCCGCCAACGGCGTGGCGCTGGCGCGGCTGCTGGCCCAGGAGAAGTCGCTCTCCGACCTCGTCGAGAACGAGGTTCCCCGCCAGGTCCAGCTCTTCGCCCCGGTGGTGACGAAGGAGAACGTCGACCAGTACATCGACTCGGCCTTCGAGTCCTGAACACCCGGCACAGAGAGCTCAGAGCACAGAGAGCAGGGAACGGGCCCGTCACTTGTCGGTGACGGGCCCGTTCCCTGCTGAGAGTCTCCTCGATCGCTCGACGCGACCGGGGAGACGGAGAACTCACTCCGCGTGAGCCTCTTCGTACGCCTTGCGGATGGTGCCGGAGATGCGGCCGCGATCCGGGACCTCGTAGCCGGCCCCGCGAGCCCACTCACGAATCCGAGCGGAATCGTTCGAGCTGCTGCGGGCGGGAGCGGTTCCGCGAGAACGACGACCGCCCACCCGACGCGCCTTCTCGACCCAGCTGCCGAGTTCCTCGCGGAACGTCGAGGCATTGGCCTCCGACAGGTCGATCTCGTACGCGACTCCGTCCAGGGCGAAGCTGACTGTCTCCGCGGCCGTCTCTCCACTGAGATCGTCGATGAGCTCCACGTAGGTCTTCCGTGCCATAGGGGTTCTCCCTTGCTGGTCTGATGACATAGTTTCGTGCGAACTCTGGTGAGCTCGCCATCCGCCACCAGTATCAGTCGAGAAGACCTGGATTTCAATCTGATACCGATATCAGTTCAGGCGGAGTGATTCTGTTCATCGCCCTCGCGGAGTTCGCGGTATTCCCGTTCCGCCTCGCGCTCGACCTCTCGTTCGTGACGGTCCGCGCGCATTACCGCGCGCATCACGAACCAGAAAAGGAGCCCCACCCCGAGGGAAGGCAGCAGCGCCCCGGCTTCGAACCAGAACCCGGAATCCATCTCAGGCCTCCGGCTTCACGAGCGGGAAGAGAATGGTGTCACGGATCCCCAGGCCGGTCAGAGCCATGAGCAATCGGTCCATGCCCATGCCCATGCCGCCCGTCGGCGGCAGCGCGTACTCCATCGCCTCGAGGAAGTCCTCGTCCAGGCGCATCGCCTCGTCATCGCCCTGGGCGGCGAGCTGTGCCTGCTGAGCGAACCGCTCGCGCTGGATCACCGGGTCCACGAGCTCCGAATAGCCGGTGCCGAGCTCGAACCCGCGCACGTAGAGGTCCCACTTCTCGACCACGCCGGGCTGGGAGCGATGCGCCCGCACCAGCGGGCTGGTCTCGACCGGGAAGTCGCGCACGAAGGTCGGTTCGTAGAGATGATCGCCGACCCGGTCCTCGAACAGCTCCTCGACGAGCTTTCCGTGGCCGAACTTCGGGTGATCGAGATCGAGATCGAGGCGGCGGGCGATCTCGCGGAGCCGCTGAGGAGTGGTTTCCGGGGTGATCTCCTCGCCGAGCGATTCCGAGAGAGATCCGTAGATGGTGATCTGCGCCCAGTCACCCGAGAAATCGTACTCGGAGCCGTCGGCGAGGGTGACCACCTGGGATCCGGTGGCGTGCTCCGCCGCCTCCTGCACGAGCCGCTGGGTGAGATCACCGATGGTGTCGTAGTCCCCGTATGCCTCATATGCCTCGAGCATCGCGAACTCCGGGGAATGCGTGGAATCTGCGCCTTCGTTGCGGAAATTGCGGTTGATCTCGAAGACCTTCTCGAGACCGCCGACGGCGGCCCTCTTCAGGAACAGCTCGGGGGCGATCCGCAGGTAGAGGTCCAGGTCGAAGGCGTTCATGTGGGTGACGAACGGGCGTGCCGCGGCACCGGAGGGGATCACCTGCAGCATCGGCGTCTCCACCTCGACGAAGTCGCGGTCGTGGAACGAGGAGCGCAGCGAGTGCATGACCCGGGCCCGCTGTCGCACGGTGTCCCGGGCCTCCTGGCGCACGATGAGATCGACGTAGCGGTGCCGGACCTGCGACTCCTCGGAGAGGCCGGCATGGAGGACCGGGAGCGGACGCACGGCCTTCGCCGCCATCTGCCAGGTGTCGGCGAAGATGCTCAGCTCTCCGCGGCGCGACGCCCCCGCCCGGCCGTGGAAGAAGACGTGGTCGCCGAGGTCGACGTCGGCCTTGAGGTCGGCGAGCCGCTCCTCGCCGATGACCGCCTGGGAGGCCATGATCTGGAGACGCTCCCCGGCCCCGTCCTGGAGGGTGATGAAGGCCAGCTTGCCGGTGTTGCGCTGGAAGACGACGCGGCCGGCGACGCCGACGACGTCCTGCGTCTCCTCACCGGCCTCGAGGTGGCCGTACCGGGCACGCACCTCGGCGATGGTGGTGGTCACCGGCACCGAGACGGGATAGGCCTCCTCGCCGCGCCCCAGCAACCGCTCCCGCTTGGACTTGCGGACCGCGACCTGGTCGGAGGTGTCCGTCGTGTCGAGGGCAGGGGAATTCTCGCTCATGGCGCGATTGTCTCATCACTGCCGCTGAGAATGCCCGTTCGCTCAGGGTGCTGTCGCGACTGCCACAGCGGCGTCCAGCAGCCGGGTGCCCTCGATGGTGCCGGCGAGCGCCACCAGCACCTCCCCGCGGTGCTCCGGACCGACCGGCTCGAGGGAGGTCGGGTCCAGGGCATGGGCGTAGTCCCAGTCGATCTCCGCGCGCTGAACCGCCGCGGCGAGCGCGGCCCGGATCCCGCCCACCGAGGGGGCGGCCGCGAGCGCGGCGGCGATCGTGCGGGACAGGACGAGCGCCTGTTCCCGGCCCGCAGGGCTGAGATAGGCGTTGCGGCTGGAGCGGGCCAGGCCCGTCGGCTCGCGCTGGATCTCGACGGGTTCGATCCGCACCGGCAGGTCGAGGTCGGCGACCAGGCGCTGGATGATCGCCAGCTGCTGGGCGTCCTTGCGGCCGAACACGCTGACGTGCGGGGCGGTCAGCTGCAGCAGCTTGGCCACCACGGTCACCACACCGTCGAAGTGGCCCGGACGGGCCGCGCCTTCGAGGATCGTGCCTGCGTGACCGGCGGTGACGGAGACCATCGGTGGGTAGGCCGGGTACATCTCCGGGATCGACGGGGCGAAGACCACGTCGACCAGTCCGTCCACCAGGGCCAGATCCGCCTCCAGGGTGCGCGGGTAGGCCTCGAGGTCCTCTCCGGGGCCGAACTGGAGGGGGTTGACGAAGTCGGTGAGGATGACGTGGTCGGCGAGCTCCCGGGCGCGGAGCACGAGCGCCAGGTGGCCGTCGTGCAGTGCGCCCATGGTGAGCACTGCGGCGACGGTGCCGTCCATGGCGGTGCGCCGCTGCCGCAGCTCGTCCTTGGTCCGCACCAGTGCAGTGATCGGGCGGTGCGCGCTGTGAGACGGCGGGTCCTGGATCATGCGTCGTCCTCCCTGGGCGGCTGGTCCTCCAGCAGCACCCGGATGCTCGCCCGGGTGTCCTCCGGGAGTCTGGCACGGGACAGTGCCGCGAGCGCCAGCGCGCGATAGGTGGCGGAGACGTCTCCGCGCTCCCCCGGCGTGCCGGTGGCGTCCAGGTCCGCCAGTGCGTCCAGGTGCGCGCCGACGGTGCCGGCGTCCCCCCGCACGACCGGCCCGGTCAGCGCCTTCGCACCGTGGCGGAGGGACTCGTCCAGGGCCGCCTCCAGCAGCGGCCGCAGATAGGCGCCGGGATCCTCGATCCCGAGCCGGAAGAGGGCCTCGCGCGCCTGATCCACGAGGACCACCAGGTGATTGGCGGCGTGTGCGAGACCCGCATGGTAGAGCGGCCGGTCGCCCTCGGCGATCACCACGGACTCCCCGCCGAGCTCGACCGCGAGCGCGGCGGCGATCGGCAGCAGATCGGGGGCGGCGGTGATCCCCATCGGGCAGCCGATCAGCCGGGCGAGGTCCGCTCGGGTGCCGGTGAAGGTCATCGCAGGATGCAGGGCGAGGGTCGCGCTGCCGGCCCGGGCCAGCGGTGCCAGCACCTCGGTGCCGTAGCGGCCCGAGGTGTGCACGACCAGCTGACCGCCGGGGGCCATGCCGGTCGCGGCGATGCCGGCGGCCAGCGGCGCCAGCTGATCGTCGGGGATGCTCAGCAGCAGCATCTCGCTGCGTTCGACGATCGCGGGGACGTCCAGCAGCGGCACGCCGGGCAGCAGCTCGGCGGCACGCTCCCGGGAGCCGTCGGAGACGGCATAGGCCCCGGTCACCGCATGCCCCTGCGCACGCAGCGCCGCGCCGAGCACGGCGCCGACCCGGCCGGCGCCGATCACGCCGATGCCGAGGCGCGGCGGGGTCACTGCGCTGCCCCGGGCGTCACCGCGGAGGTACCGGCGGCCGCCAGGGCGGGCTGGGGCCAGTGCTCCCGGTCCCGGTAGCGGCGGAGGGTGGCGGCGTCGCGGGCGAGCACGGCGTGGAGGGCGAGGAGCTCGTGACGGGGCAGATTGCTCACCGTCACCGTCGCCCCGGCGATCCCCACCTGCAGATCCAGGACATCGAGCCTCCGGCTCAAGGGGCCGTCGTCGACGGAGAGCTGCTGGAGACGCTCCCGCGGGACGATCGAGATGTGCTTGGTCAGCAGTCCCCCACGAGTGATGAGCGCACCGGGCAGCAGCACCGTCACCTCGGTGCGACGGGCGATCCAGTACGCCCGCACCCGCGTGCGCAGTCCGTCGATCTCGCGGGCCGGGGCAGTGAGCAGGTGCTCGAGGGCGGCGAGGTCGTCCGAGGTGCCCAGCGGCACGGCGAGGTGGCCGAGGGTCGCCCACAGCTCCTCGCGGGTGCCGACGGGAAGCACGTTCTCGGCGCCGTTCTCGCTGTCATCGTCGATGCCGGCGACCGTGGCGGTGGCAGCGGTCCACCCGGGTCCGCGCCAGAGCAGGGGGCGGCGCAGCTCGATGCGCTGGATGCGCCCGGAGACGATGTTGTCGGTACGGGTGTTGGCCAGGCCCCGGCGCATCCGCAGGCCGCGCTCGGTGATCCGGGAGACGAAGCCCCAGCCGGATTCGATCCGGCCGAAGATGTACTTCGGCACGGCGATCGCGGCGGGCGCCAGGGCGATGAACATCGCGACGTTGATCCCGTCCTGCCAGATCGCCAGCGTCACCGCGACGGCGACGCCGACGATGCTCATCACCACGCCGATGACGAAGCCGACGTCTCGCAGCAGGGAACGCACGAGCCGTTCGGTCGGCACCTCGGCGATCAGCTCGCCGTCGGTGACCCCATCGTTCAGGAACCGCTCGAGCCTCCCCGAGGCATCGCCGGCGTCGCGGGGATCCTGCACGGCACCCTCCCCGGGCGCCGCGGGAGCCGTCCCCCCGGCAGCGGCCTCCGGAGCCCCGTCGCCGGGCGTCTGCGGGACCGCGCGCTCGGCGATGCCGAGGATGCCTCGTCGGAGGTCTTCCGCCGCGGCGGCCTTCACGTACTCGATGTCGAGATAGGACTCGCCGCCCCCGGCGACCTCGACCCGCACCTTCGCGAGTCCCAGCAGCCGGGCCAGCAGCGGGCGCTCGACGGAGACCGATTCGATGCGGGCACGGGGCGCGTACTCGCGGGAACGTCTGATCATGCCCGTGTGCAGGGAGACACCTCCCTCATCGACCGCGTAGGTGGTGAACCACCAGCTGAGTGTCGAGAACACGATCGCGAGGAGCGCAGCGACCAGCAGCACGCCCGCCCCGATGAGCGCCCGCCGGATCGTGAACTCGTCGAGCAGCTGGGCGACGTTCTGCGCCGCGATCACCGCGATCACGCCCACCACGAGCTTCCAGCCGGTCACCAGTGGGGTGATCGGGTGGGTGCGGCGGCGCG
>JAKDUN010000484.1 GCA_030457675.1 Brachybacterium sp.
CGGCAGTGGGACCGACGGCAGCGGCGACGGCGCCGGCCGCGCCCGCGCCGGCCACGCGGACGGGGACGAGGACGTGAGCGAGGAGGACGGTGAGGGGGCTTCCCCGAAGCGCGCCGAGGATCCGCTGCGCCGGTCGGCGACCAGCGAGGCCGCGACGATCCTCGCCGACCTCGTGGAACGCGATGTGCAGACCCTCGTCTTCGCCCGCTCCCGACGCGGTGCCGAGCTGGTCTCCGGCGGAGCCCGACGACTGCTGGAGCAGAAGGCCGAACAGGCGATGTCCCCACAGCTCGCCGACCGGGCGAGCCGCATCGCCGCCTATCGCGGCGGCTACCTGGCCCGGGAGCGCCGCCAGTTGGAAGACGCGCTGCGCTCCGGGCAGCTGCAGGCACTGGCCTCCACAAACGCCCTCGAGCTCGGCATCGACATCGCCGGACTGGACGCCGTGGTGGTGGCCGGCTGGCCCGGCACCCGCGCCTCGCTGTGGCAGCAGTTCGGCCGGGCCGGGCGACGCCAGGATGCCGACGGCGGAGCTCTGGCCCTGTTCGTGGCCCGGGAGGACCCCCTGGACACCTACGTGGTCCATCACCCCGAGACGCTCTTCGGCGCCGAGGTCGAGGCGGCCGTGTTCGATCCCGGGAACCCGTACGTGATGACCCCGCACCTGTGCGCGGCCGCCTCCGAGCTGGCGATCCGGGATGGCGAGGAGGAGATCTTCGGGCCCACCGCGCGGGAGCTGCTGGGGACCCTCGCCGCCCGCGGGGTGCTGCGCTCGCGGCCCACCGGCTGGTACTGGACGCTGAGCGAATCCGCGCACCAGCTCACCGACCTGCGCGGCAGCGGCGGGGAGCCGGTGCGGATCGTCGAACAGGCCAGCGGTGTGCTGCTGGGCACCGTGGATGCCGCGAGCGCCCACACCCAGGTCCATGACGGCGCCGTCTACCTCCACCAGGGCACGAACTATGTGGTCAACCATCTCGATGTGGAGCAGGCGGTCGCCTTCGTGCGTCGGGAGGATCCGCTGCACAGCACCCATCCGCAGTCTGCCTCGTCCCTGCGGATCCGGCAGATCGACCGGCAGGTGGACTGGGCCGGCGGGGTCCAGCTCTGCTTCGGCACCGTGGACGTCACCGACCAGGTCACCGGCTACCAGGTGCGGGACGTGTTCACCCAGGCGGTCCTGGCCCAGCATCCGCTGGACCTGCCGCCGCGCACGCTGACCACCAAGGCGGTGTGGTGGGTGATCCCGCAGGAGAGAACCGAGGAGGCGGAGATCCCGGGGGAGGAGCTGCCCGGGGCGCTGCACGCCGCGGAACATGCCGCGATCTCGATGCTGCCGCTGCTGGCGACCTGCGACCGCTGGGACATCGGGGGGCTCTCGGCCGCCCAGCACGAGGACACCGGGGCGCCGACGATCTTCGTCTACGACGGGGCGCCGGGCGGGGCCGGCTTCGCCGAGCGCGGGGCCGACGACGCGGCGGCCTGGGTGCGGGCCACCGCCGACATGATCGCCGAATGCGGCTGTGAGGCGGGGTGTCCCGCCTGTGTGGTCTCCCCGAAGTGCGGCAACGGGAACGACCCGCTGTCCAAGCCGCAGGCCGAGCGGCTGCTGGAGCTGCTGCGACCCTGAGCGGTGACGGAGCGGGTGCTCGCGGCAGCTGAGCGGGTGCGGGTTCACGGCAGCTCCGCCGGTCCCGGTCCGGCCCGGGAGCGTGCCGAGGTGGCCGGCAGCGGGGAGGCGTCGACCTCGACGGTGACCAGCACGTCCCAGCCGCGCTTCTCGCACAGGAGCATCCGGGCGCCGTTGCGGCCGGGGGGCGCCGGCGGGCGGGGGGGCGGGGGGGGGGGGGGGCCCCCCCCCCCCCCCCCCGCCGGGGCGGGGGGGGGGGGGGAC
>JAKDUN010000485.1 GCA_030457675.1 Brachybacterium sp.
TGCGATGAGCCAGGACTCCGAGGAGGAGGACGAGGATCCGTCCACGCCGACTCCCTGGGTGGTCTATGTCGGGGTGGGGCTGATCCCGATGGTGGTGCTCCTGCTCGCCGTGCTCGCCGTGATCCTCGCCAAGAGGATGCGCCGGGGACGGCGCCGCACCCAGGGCGCGCTGGCGGCCCGGGTCGACGGCGGCTGGCAGGAGATCCTCGATCTGCTGGCCGATCTGGGACGCGACCCGGATCCGCTGATGACCAGGGCGGAGATGGCCGCCCGACTGGATGCTGAGATCCCGGCGATGGGTGCGGCGAGCCTCGCGGGCCGCGCCGACCGTGCCGTGTTCGGACCGGATGATCTTCCGGAGGCCGCGGCCGAGGAGTACTGGACGCAGGTCATGTCGGCGCGGCGTAGCATGTCCGCTGCGGTGCCCTGGCACAGGCGGCTCCTCGCGGCGCTGTCGTTGCGTTCCTTCCGCCGACGGTCCGCGGACCGCCGGAGCGAGCAGAAGCGGATCCGTGCCCGGACCCGGGCACGGGACAAGGCCGTGCGGCGCTCGGAGGCGATGCGTCGCCGACGCTCCTCGTTGCGCGGCACGGCGAAGAGACGGACGTCATCGACGAAGGGGCGTGCCTGATGAGCCGGACGCGATATTGCAGCACCTGTGGCACCCTGCTCTCCGAAGGGGCGGTGATCTGCGGCGAGTGCGGCGCGCGCTACCAGGCATCGCCCTATGAGCGCCGTGCCACCGACGCACCCGGTGCCTGGTCACAGGCGCCCATGCCGCGGTCGCGGGATCTCGGGCGGGAGGAGCCGACGTCGCAGGAGGAGGGCGTCGAGCTCATCACGCGCGAATCCCTCGCATCGAAGACCCCCAGCGCCACGACGCTCCGGCACCGCGAACAGTACGATCAGGAGATGGTCATGCAGCCTCCGATGCAGCAGAACGATCCCGGGCACGCCTGGGGCGCTCCCAGCGGTCCGGGTTCCCCGGTCGTGGCGCCCGGTGCGCCGTCGACGGGGTACGAGATGGAACCACCGCTGGACGGCTGCTCTCCGTCGACGCCGGTCAAGCGCCTGCTCGCAGCCCTGATCGACTCGGTGATCGCGACCCTGGTGCTGGTGCCGCAGATCGTCGGATGGATCCTGCTGGCGACCGCTGAGGAGATCGGGCTCCTGCCGCTGGTCCTGATCGGTGTGGGCGTCGCGCTGCCGCTGGCGTACGTGCTGCTGATGATCTGGCTGGTCGGTGCCAAAGGCTTCACCCTGGGCAAGCTGATCCTCGGCCTGCGGGTCACCCGGGCGAGCGAGGAGGGACCCATCGGGTTCCTGCGCTCGGCGGGCCGTTGGGTGCTGTTCGGGCTCGTCCCGCCGATCATGGCGCTGTCGATCTTCCTGGACCCGAAGAAGCATCTGCGCGGGTTCCATGACCGGGTCGTGGACTCCGCTGTGGTGGACATCAAGGCCGGTCGCCATCCGATGAAGCCGCGTCCTGACGACTTCGAGCGGGCCGGTGCCGAGCACTACCTCGGTGCTCCGTCCGTGGCGGTATCCACGCACGAGAACCTGCTCGCCGAGCCCGGTGCGGCGTGGCAGGACTCTTCGCAGTCCGCGCCGGCGCAGCCCGAGGCCACCGGCGGTGGGGGCGATCCGCAGCAGCAGGTAGCGCCGAGCCCGTACGCGCCGCAGCCCTCCGGCAGCTCCGCCGTCTCAGCCGCCGATGCCCCGATGACCAGCACTCCGTGGTCGTCGCCGCCGGCCCCGGACACTGCCGCGTCGCAGCAGGGCACCGACGGCGGCTGGGCTCCGCCGCCGACCGACCCGATCCCGCCGCAGCCGCAGTCCGGGGACCAGCCGCCACCCTGGGGTCAGCCGGAGTCCTGGGACCAGCCGCAGTC
>JAKDUN010000486.1 GCA_030457675.1 Brachybacterium sp.
TCCGCGGCGACCGCCTCGGTCTCGAACTGGAATTCGCCGGTGGAGGGGTTGTAGTTGTAGCCGCCCTCGGTGACGGTGAGCGAGACGATCCGCACGGCCGGGTCGGTCATCTGCGCGAGCACCGCCTCCGGGTCGTCCGGCGCGAAGAGGTAGTGGGCGATGGAGCCGATCACTCGCGGGTCGCGGGTGCCGTCGGGAGCCTTCGTGACCAGGGTGTACAGGCCGTCCTGCGAGGTGAGCGCGTCACGCATGCGGGCGTCGCCCGGCAGCAGTCCCACGCCGCAGATCGCCCAGTCCCGGTCGCGGCCGGCGTTCATCAGGCGGTCCAGGAACATCGCCTGATGCGCGCGGTGGAAGCCGCCGACGCCGAAGTGGACGATGCCGACCGCGCGTTCCCGGAGCGGATAGGCGGGTACTGCGACCTCGCCGCGATCGGCGACCTCGGGCAGGGCAGAAGCGTTCAGATCCGTCATGGCTCATCCTTCATCGGTGAGAGAGGGTGAGCCCGACGATACACAGCTTTGCGACAAATGAGCAGGGGTTGACGCTCACTTGTTGAGCATCTGGTTCCCCACCTGCGACATCACGGCTGCAACATCGCGGCCGCGACAGCGCGCCTGCGATATCAGGGCCGACGGGTGCGGCCGGAGCAGCCCTCAGGTCAGCCGCGCCGCCACCTGGTCGGCGAGTTCGGGGGCGAGCACGAGGTCGTCCACGAGGCCGGAGCGCGCTGCCGCGATGACCGCCTCGGGATGGCCGACCGCCGGGGCCGCGGCGATCACGCGGGCGCGCCGTAGCTGGTCGGGCCGCACCCCGATGACCCGATCCTCCATCGCCGAATGCCACACGGCGCCGTCGCGGTCCAAAAGGATCCCACTGATCTCGGCGACGACTCCCGCATCCCGCGCCCGCTGCTGCTCATCGGGCCGCAGCCGGGCCCAGAGGGTGGACGCACCGGTGGACCAGGCCCCGATCGACACCGTGGCCACGTCGAGGGTGTCGGCCGCATCGAGCGCGGTGCGCACCTCCTCCATCGCCCGCAGCGATGCCGCGACCTGCGGGGAGTCCACGATCAGCGGCGCGGGCAATGCCCAGACCTGCCCGCCGACATGCCTGCCCAGCGCATGGACCAGCCCGGAGGACTGGGCGGTGGAGTACCCCTTGGCGCTGAGCGGGCCGACGAGCTGGACGATGTCCGCCGACGGCAGCGGGCCGAGCGCGGCCGGAAGATGCATGAGCGTGCGCGACCAGGCGACACCGAGGCGAGCACCCTCCCGCAGGTGAGCGCGCAGCAGGCCGGCGACCTGGCGGGCGATCGCGGCGCGCATCGACTCCCCCGGGCGGGAGGAGGCGACGGTGACCGAGGCGATCCCGAGCTGCCGGGCGAGCGGTGCGATGTCACGGCCGGCGGCCGTGGGGTCCACGATCTCGATGCGCACGATGCCCTCGTCGCGCGCCTCGTCGAGCAGTCGCGCGACCTGGAAGCGGGAGAGTCCGTGCCGGCGGGCGAGCTCCACCTTGGAGACGCTGTCGAGATAGTGCTCAGTGGCGAGGACGACCTTGAGCGCCTCCACCGACTCGCCGTCGGCGTCCGGACTCTCCGCCGCTCCGACCAGGGCTCCCCCCTGCGCGTCCTGGCGCTCGGACGATACATTGCGCCCCATGTCGACTCCCTTCCCTCCGCCACCGCGGCCAGCATTTGCGGCCCGACGGTTGCTCAGGTGAGAGTATATGACTAGAGTCACTCTCAGTTGAGACGATCGACCTATCAGATGAGAGCGTCGGCGCAGTTGCCGACCACACCCCAGCGGGACCGTCGTCGACACCTCGTGACGGACCCGCCGAGCCGAAGGACCCACCGGCCTCAGGCCACCGGGTCCGCCCCTCAC
>JAKDUN010000487.1 GCA_030457675.1 Brachybacterium sp.
CGGCGAGCGCCTCGGTCGCGGTCAGTCCCACGGATGCCAGCGGCGGCGTGAGGAAGGTGGTGGTGGGCACGCCGACGCGGTCCGTGGTGGTGCGGGCGCCGTCGCCGGTCAGCTGCGAGAGGACCACCCGGAAGTCGTCCAGCGAGAGGTAGGTCTGCTGCGCCCCGCCGTGGACGTCACCGATCGCGAACACCCCGTCGGCGCTGGTGCGCAGCTGCGCATCGACCGTGATCGCACCGCGCTCGTCGACGTCGATGCCGGCGGCGTCCAGGCCCAGGTCGTCGGTCGCGGGGCGGCGGCCGGTGGCCAGCAGCACCGCGTCGGCCTCGACCCGGCGCTCGGACCCGTCGACCTCCGCGATCACGACGGCGGCCGAGGTGCCGTCCTCGATCCCCGTCGCCGAGGCCGTGTTCAGCACGGTGATCCCCGCGCCCTCGAGCACCTCGGTGACCTCCGCGGCGACATCCTCGTCCTCGCCGGGCAGCAGGCGTTCGCGGCGGTTCAGCATCGTCACCTCGGCGCCGTAGCCGGCGAACATCGAGGCGAACTCGAGACCGACAGGTCCGGCGCCGATGATCGTGAGGCGGGCAGGGAAGGGGGCGACGTGCTGCAGCGAGGTGGAATCGTGCGCCCGCGGGGAGTCGAAGCCGGGCAGGTCCGGCCGCACGGGGACGGCGCCGGTGTTCACGATGACCGTCCGGGCGGTGACGGTGAGAGCGTCCTCCCCGCCGGTGACCTCGACCGTCCGTTCGCCGACGAAGCGGGCGCGCCCGTCGATCAGGGTGACGGCGTCGAGATCGGCGAGCATCGCATGGTTGACCTCGCGCATCTTTCCGACGACGGTGTCGCGGCGCGAGACGGCACGGTCCCAGAACTGCTGGGCGTCATCGTCCTCGCGACGCTGGTCGCCGTCGTGGATCAGGGTCTTGGTGGGGACGCAGCCGATGTTGATGCAGGTCCCGCCGTGCATGGTGTCGAACTGTTCGATCATCGCGACACGGGTGCCAGCGGCAGCAAGGGCCGCGGCGAGGGTCTTGCCGCCCTTGCCCCAGCCGATCACCAGCACGTCGACATCCAGATCCGGGGAGACCGGGGAGATATGTGCAGAGGTGTCCATCCCGCCACCGTAGTCCTCCCCGCAGGTGCCGGTCCGTGATGGACTGTCCCTATGTGTTGCGGGTCATGACGTTGTCGTCACGGATCGGGGATGAAGGAACGGGTCCCTGACCGGCACGATGGGTGGTGCTGAAGCCATTCATCTGCTGGAGGAGACCCGTTCCATGACCCACCGTAATTCGCCGCTGACCCCTGCTGGAAGACTCCGCCTGGTCCAACGTGTCGAAGATGATGGCCGGCCCATCGCCCATGTCGCCGCCGAAGCCGGAGTAGCTCGATCCACGCTCACGAAGTGGGTCCACCGCTACCGCGACGACGGTGCCGAAGCGTTGGAAGACCGCACCAGCGCCCCCGCACGACGACCCTCGCGGCCACCGATCGAAGTCCTCGAACTCATCGACGCCTGGCGACGAGAGCACAAATGGTCTGCCCGCAGCATCGCTCTCGAGCTCGCCTCCCGCGGCCACCACTACTGCGTCCGGACCATCGGGCGCTGGCTGCAGCGCCTTGGGATCTCCCGCCGCCGGGACCTCGACCCGACCGGGGAGAACAACCGCGAGAGCGGGAAGATCATCGCCCGCTTCCCCGGCCACATGCTCCACCTGGACGTGAAGAAGGTCGGCCAGATCCCCGACGGCGGCGGCTGGCGACTCCACGGCCGCGGCCATGCGAAGGCGCGCAAGAAGCGCGTGGGCTACACCTATCTGCACTCCGCGATCGACGGCTACTCCCGCCTCGCCTACACCGAGGCCCTGGAGAACGAGACCG
>JAKDUN010000093.1 GCA_030457675.1 Brachybacterium sp.
CCGGCCCCAGGGAGCAAGCCGCCTGCGCCCGTTGCGGATGTTCGAGGCATTCTCCGAGATCGGCTACCGGGTGCATCCCCTCGTCGGAGCCCCCAGGCAGCGCGCTGTCGCCTTCCGCAGCGCACGGCGACGTCTTCGCGCCGGGCAGAAGATGGCGATGCTGTACTCGGAGAACTCGACCCAGCCGAATCTGATCGCCGCCCGCATCGACGAAGGGCTGGCCCCGCTCCTGGATGCTCGCATCCTGTGGTGGGCTCGCCGGCGAGGGGTGCCAGCCGGGGAGTTCTACCGCGACGTGTACTGGCGCTTCTCGACCTCGCTCCGCGCTGTCCGTACCCCACGGTCCGCCATGATGAACCTCTTGTACCGCCTCGACCTCGCGGTTCTCCGTTTCGCTCGAGTCCATCTCTTCTTGCCGTCGGAGCGGATGGCACCGATCATCCCCATAGCGGAGGAGGCCAGCAGCGCGCTGCCCCCAGGTGCGACCGTCGTCGAGTCCGCCACGCCGGAGGGCCTGCATCTGCTGTATGTCGGCGGACTCGGCCCCGAATACGGGCTGGACGCCTGCTTCGAGGCGGTCTCCGGCACCGCAGGGGTCACCCTCACCCTGTGCGTCCCCCCTGCGGACTGGGCCAAGAACCGCTCACGCTACGAGCACCATCTCAGCGAACGGATCCGGGTGGTGCACGGTTCCGGCGCTGAGCTCGAACCGCTCTACGAGGCGGCATCGGCCTGTGTGCTCTTTGTGGAGCCAGGGGAGTACCGCACGTTCGCCGCCCCGGTGAAGTTCTTCGAGTACGTCGGCCACGGGAAGCCCGTGCTGCTCAGCCGCGGAACCTATGCCGGGGATCTCGGTGAACGGCTCGGCGTCGGCCCCGTCCTCGAGTACTCGGCCGACGCCTTGCAAGCAGAGTTGGAGACCCTGCGAGCACAGCCCGATCGGCTGGACCGCTTCGCGGAGGCCGCACGGCGTGTCCGCTACGATCAGACGTGGCGGGCGCGGGCCGGGCAGGCGGCGGAACGACTCGGGCAGCTGCGCAGCTGAAGGGGCTCACCAACCGCTGTCGCGGTAACCGGCGAGCACCTCGGTCAGGGCGGCCTGGGGCGAATGATGCTCTCGGATCCAGGAGTCCGTGGCCCGGGGAGCGGAGGAGCCGAGCTCCTCGGTGACGATGTCGAGCACGTCCTTCGCGCTGCTGGACATTCCCAGATCGACACCGCCCAGCACCGGCGGCATGACGAGCGAGGGGTGGCTGCCGTCGTACCAGTCCGGGTTCAACGGGGCCACCAGCGGGACGTTCGCCGCCAGAGCATCCAGTTCGGAGGCACTGAGGATGCCGGCGAACTGGCCGATGCACAGCCGTGCCCGGGCCACAGCGGCCCGGAACTGGGCGTGGGGCATCTTCGGTACCAGGTGCACGCCGGCCGCCGCCGCCTCCCGCGCGAGCGGGCCCCAGTCGAGGCCTACGAGCATCGGTGCCGACGGACCTGACATCGCACGCGCCAACTCCCGCGCCACAGCGATCTGCCGTTGGCCACCTTTGACCTCCTCCCACCGGGAGGGGAAGAAGACGTACTCCCGGGATCCGACCAAGGTGGCGATCTGTGCCGGGCGCGGTGGCGCCGGGGTGTCGGGAAGCGGCACCGGCACCGGCACGAGGCGAGCATCGTCGCGCAGCGGCGACACGTGCTCGCGAAGATCAGGGGTGGAGTAGAACACGACCTGCGCCCTCTTCACGGTGTCCCGGATCAGGCGCTGATGCTGCTCCAGGTACTGATTCGTCCGGATATCCGTCCCGTGCAGATGGAGCGCGAAACGGCGGCCGAAAGCCCACCCGGCGTGTCGTCGGGCAAGGACGCTGTGCACGTGCACCCGTCGCGCCTGCACTCGGGAGCGTGCCAGCCGACTCTCCCAGCGCAGCCCGCGAGCCGCCTTCAGGGCGACGGCAGAGAGGGTCGTCCCGGCGGGCGCGGTGGCCAGGGGCAGGACTGTCCAACGGCGTCCGGTCTCCGCGGCGGCTCGACTGAGCAGCGTCGCGGTGTGAGCGGGATCGCTGAGGTGCAGGACGCTGGAGAAGTCGGGCTCGGGCACGGAAGCGTTCCCTTCGTCGAACTGGTCGGGGTCCGGTGGTGCTGATCACCCGTGGAGCAGCGAGGCGGCATCGGCGCGCTCGGGGTTTGGAGCCCGGTGTCGGGAAGCAGGCCACTCCGAATAGTCTTGCCTCGCGTACGACATGATCTTAGGGCACGGTTCGCGGAGTCCCGACGACGAGAGGGCGGTGCATGGAGCATCTCCAGGCCTGGCTGAGCACCGCACCATATCTGGTGGCGCTGCTGACGCTCCTGTATCTGCCCGGACTACTCATCCTGCGGCTCGCTGACGTCCGCAAGAACCTGGCGCTCGGCCTCGCCCCGGCGGTCACCTGTGGCCTCGTGGGCGTCAGTGGCATCGTCCTGGACCTGATGGGGGTGCGATGGGGACGGTTCTCCTTCCTGCTGTCGATGCTCGCCGCGTGCCTGTTGGTGCTGGGCTATCGGTGGGTGCAGCACCGTTCGGGGCAGGACCGCCGTCCGCTCGGCGGTGACGTCGAAGGCGTCCGGTGGTCGGCTGGCCAGCAGGCGGTGGCCGTGTCCGCGGTCTGCTTGGCGGTGCTCCTCCACTGGATTCCTGTCTTCCTCACCGTTGATCCCGCTTTCCCCAGCGCGCTCACCGACCCCATGTTCCATTACAACGGCGTCCATGCTGTCTCGACCACGGGGAATGCCTCGATGTTCGGAGCGATGGACTGGAACCATGGCCTGCGAGTGCTGGAGACCACCTATCCAGCGGTCTGGCACGCGCTCGCGTCCCTGGTGGCAGCGCCAGGCACGACCGTCGTGGTCGCTCATGTCCTCGCCTACCTCGCTACCCCGGTGGTCTTCCTGGTGGGCATGGCGTGTCTCGGGGCCGAGGCATTCCCACGCCGCCGCCTGATGACCGTGTTCACGCCGCTGATCGCCGCCGGCTTCGCCGCGTTCCCGGACTACATGACGGTGGGGAAGGGGTTCTGGCCCAACGCCCTCGCCCTCGCACTCCTGCCTGGCCTGCTGGCGGTGCTGATCGCGGTCGTCCTCGATGCGTCGCGAGGACGCTTGGCACAGAATTCCGTGCGATACACCGGCAGCGTCCTGGTGCTCCTCGCAGGCACAGCCGGGATGGTGCTCGCGCACCCTACGTTCATCTTCACCCTGCTGTGGGTGTGCGCGCCGGGTTTCGTCGTGGTCACGTACCGCCTGCTTCGGCGGCTCCGGCAGGTGTGGTCCCTGCCCCGCTTCATCGCAGCCGCGGTGATCGTCGGGGCTCTGGCCGGGGCGCTCCTCGCGGTGGTGTTCTCTCACCCACAGGTGCAAGCGGCGATGTCGCGCCCGATCATCGGGGAGTGGACCGCCTTCTTCCCGAGGCTGACCAGCACACTGGTGCTGTGGTCGTCCACGTCGAACCCACTCGTGCTCACCGCCCTGTTGCTCTTCTACGGGAGCCTCACCGTCGTGGCGGTGGGGATCTCGACCCGCAGCCGCCGCTCCCGCTGGGTGCTCGCGGCCTGGGGCATGCAGACCCTGCTCATCCTCGGCGTGTATTTCCCCCTCCCCGTGCTGTCGCAGATCTCGGGCATCTGGTACTCGGACGTCTATCGACTGTTCGCGATCCAGGTGGTGTTCCTGTCCCTGCTGCTGTCGATGGCGCTGTCGATGTCGTGGGCGCGGCGGCGGGAGGCCGAGGAGACTGCGGAAGAGGCGGTGACATGGCCCGCCCCGTTGTCGGTCCTGCGGTCGCCAGCCGGCGGACGACCGGCCCGGGTGATCCTCGGAGGGATCGTGATCGTTCATCTCGCGTTGGGAGGATTCCTGTCCTGGCAGGCGGCGTACGCTCCGGCGGGCCCCACAACGGGGCAGGACGCGAGTATTGCGTCGGAAGAGGAGCTCCAGTTGCTCGAGACTCTCGACGAGCAGGTCCCGGAGGGTTCTGTGATCCTCGGGGATTCACTCAGCGGCATCGGATATGCGCCCGTGCTCGGGGACGTCGAGTCCGTCTTCACCCAGTTCAAGACCCGTTCTCTCGACGAGGACGGCACGTATCTCACCCAACATTTCGCGAGTATCCACGAGGATCCCCAGGTCTGCGAGATTCTGCAGCACTACGGCATCGCCTATTACTACGAGGACGATGCGGTGCGGTACGAGGGCGAGCTGCGGGATTCCACCCATCCGGGACTGTACGGCGTCGACACCTCGGAGGGCTTCACCGAGATCGCCTCGGCAGGGGAAGCGACTCTCTGGGAGATCGATGTGTGCGGGGAGATCGACCCCCGGGAGGACTGGTGGAACGAGTCGTGGCGCGACACCACCGTGACCGGCACGGCCGAAGAGGACGAGGACGCTGCGAGCTCGCAGGGCGGTCCGAGCTCGCAGAGCGGCTGAGGAGCGGACTGCTCCGGCGCCGGTGCAGGGTGCGGTGCTCAGCCTGCGAGGAGCGTCCCCAGGATGTCGCGGGCCACCTGAGCATCCGCGGCGAAGGACAGCTCATGCGCCGCGCTGTCCGCGTGACGCTTCCACGACCGGATCTCCTCCGCCGTGACATCGCGCAGCGAGGCGGTGATGGTCTCCGGGGAGAAGCCCTCAGCCACGACACCCAGTCCGTGGCGCTCGGTGAGATCGGCCATCTCCGGGGAAGGGCCGACGGCGATCCCGAGCCGTGCCTGGACGTAGTCGAAGTACTTGTTGGGCAGCGTGAGCCGGCCATTGGTGTGCACCGGCGGGAGCCAGAAGACTCCCAGGTCGTAGCCGTTCAAGGTGTCCGGGAGCATCATCGGGGGCACAGGATCCAGGAAGCGGACCCGTCCATCGGCCGGTGCGCGCTCGGTGAGGCTGCGCAGATACCGGCCGCCATCGTTGGCCGGGACCAGGTAGAGGTCCAGGCTGAAGCGTTCGGGCAGCGCGCTGACCACGTCGATGGTGAGTTCGAGGTTCCGGCCCTGGACCGCCGCACCGGAGTGGACGAGGCGCACGGCATCGTCCGCGACCTCGCCGACGGGAAGGTCCCGATAGGGGGAGGAGTTGCGCATCGTGCGAGCCTCCACGCCGTAGCGCGAGCGATAGAGCTCGCCGATCCGGTCACCGACCGTGGTGATCGCCGCACATCGTGGCAGGTAGGTGCGGCACAGATGGTCCATGAGCGGAGCCACCAGCAGGCGCCAGGAGAGGATGTGCGTACGCTCCTCCGGAGCCCATTCGTGCATGTCTGCCCAGATCGGGGCGCCACCGGCGACCGCGTCGGCAAGTGCCAGGATGCGGGCTTCGTTCGCGACGACGATGTCGAACCTGCGACCCTTCACGGCCTTCAGCACCCACTGGGAGGCCGGTGCCTCGAGCTCGGCGGCGCGGAGGCGGCGCAGGGCGAGCTTCGCGATGCCGAGCGGGGTCTGGGGGAGTGTGCTCAGCCCGTCAGGCACCTGGAGATGCTCGTCGGAGCCTTCAGGCTTCGGTCCGTAGCCGATCGTGGTGACATGCCCGAACTCGGCGACCACCGAGAGCTGACGGAGCACGCGCGCATCACGGTGGATGGGGGAGAGGCTGATCACGAGCAGAGACGGTGCGGGCACGGCGCTCAGTATAGGAGCACCCGAGAGGTCTGCCTGCAGATCGGTGTCCGTGCCGGTGCTTGGGAAGGGGTGATCGAGCTTGCCCTGCGGGTGAGCGGCCCGAAGTCCGTAGACTGCTCGAGTTGAGATCGATCACCGGAGGAGAAGGCCCGCATGAAGATCCTGTCCGTCGTGGGCGCGCGCCCGCAGTTCGTCAAGCTCGCCGCGATCGCTGATGCCGCCGCGCAGCGGGACGACGTCGAGCACGTCATCGTCCACACCGGTCAGCACTACGACGCCGCCATGAGCGACGTCTTCTTCGCAGACCTCCGCATCCCCGCCCCGGACGTGAACCTCGCCGTCGGCTCCGGCTCCCACGGCCGCCAGACCGGCGCCATGCTGAGCGGGATGGACGAGGTCCTCGAGGAGCACCAGCCGGACTGGACCCTCGTCTACGGCGACACCAACTCCACCCTCGCCGGCACCCTGTCCGCGGTGAAGATGCACCTCAAGGTCGCCCACCTCGAGGCTGGACTGCGCTCCTTCAATCGCCGCATGCCCGAGGAGCACAACCGCGTCCTCACCGACCACGCCGCCGACCTCCTGCTGGCCCCCACCGAGGTCGCCCGTCAGCACCTGACCGCCGAGGGCCTGGCTGAGCGGACCGTCGTTACCGGCGACGTGATGACCGACGTGTGCCTGCGCGTGGCCGCCTCTGTCAAGGACAGCCCTGTCGCCCTGCCCGCAGGCATCGACCCCGCCGAGCAGTTCGCGGTCGCCACCATCCACCGCGCCGACAACACCGACGACCCGGAGAAGCTCCGCGCCATCATCGCCTCGCTGCAGGCGCTGGAGATGCCGCTGGCCCTGTTCGCCCACCCCAGACTGGTCGCCAAGGCGAAGGACGCCGGCATCACACTGGCCGGCGGCGCCGTCCACGTCGGCGAGCCCGTCGCCTACCCGGACCTGATCAATGCCGTGCAGAACGCCGCCGCCGTGGTCACCGACTCCGGCGGCCTCCAGAAGGAGGCATATCTGCTGGGCACTCCGGGGTCCACGATCCGCACCGAGACCGAATGGGTCGAGACCCTCGAGAACGACTGGAACCGACTCATCCTCGACCCCGCCGACCTCACCGCCGCGGTGATGCGTCCCCGCCCCACCGCGGACCGCCCCGCTCACTACGGCGACGGCCACGCCTCCCTCCGCAGCATCGACGCCCTGCGTGAGCACGCCTGAACGGGAGCCGGGCACGGGCACAGCCGGTGCTACTGTGAAGCGCTCCTGACCTGAACCTATGACGAAGATGGAGGGTCCCTGCGTGGCGAAGCACTCCCGTCGGACACGCCGGACGTACGTCGTCGCGACGAGGCTCTTCGCGCCGGAGCCCACGCCCGCCGCCTCGCGGAACGAGGCGCTGGTCCGGGCGATGGAGCGAGCGGGCCACCGGGTGCGGGTGATGACCACCCGGGCACCCGAAGCCGAGGGATACCGCGACACCGTCCGGGACGTCTCCCGCTGGCCGGTCAAGCGGGACCGGCAGGGCCACGTCAAGGGCTACGTCTCCTACCTGAGCTACGACATCCCGCTCTTCTTCCGCCTGCTCACCCAGCGTGACCTGGCCGGAATCGTCTCCGAGCCGCCGCCCACCACCGGCCTCGCCGTCATGGCCGCGAGCGCCGTGCGGAGGGTGCCCTACGCGTACTTCGCGGCAGATGTCTGGGCTGACGCGACCGGCACCGTGGAGGGTGTCCCGTGGATCGTCCGCACCGGGCTGCGGATCGTGGAGAAGCTCGTGTGGCGCCGAGCGAGCGTGATCCTCGCGACGTCGCAGGGCGTGCATGACCGGATCATCGAACTGATCGGGTCACGACCCTCGGTCGCCGTGGTCGGCAACGGGATCAACATCGGCGACTTCACGACCGAGGGGCCGGTCGCCGAGGAGCCCGGGCCTTATCTCGTGTACACCGGGACAGTGTCGGAATGGCACGGCGCCGGGATCTTCCTTGACGCCTACGAGCGGGTGCTCGCCGAGCACCCCGACCTGCGGATGCTGTTCTTCTCCGAGGGCTCGCACCGCGACGAGCTCGAGCAGCGTGCCCGGGAGCGGGGCCTGGACGGGGTCGAGTTCCGTCGGCGCCTGCCCGCGAGGGAGGTGGCCCCCTACATCCGTGGTGCCGTCGCAGCGCTGAGCTCGGTCACCCCGGGCCAGGGATACGACTTCGCCGTGGCGACCAAGATGTTCGCCGCGACGGCCTGCGGGACTCCGGTCATCCAGTCCGGTGACGGCTACGGCAACCGCCTGGTGGAGAACAGCGCCCTGGGCTGGTCCGTGCCCTACGACGCCGAGTCCGTCGCCGCAGCGGTGCGGGCCGCGCTCGCGGGGGTCGACAGGCCGCCCCCGGAGCATCTGCGCGCATGGACCGAGCAGGATGCGAGCCTGGACGGCGCGGCCGACCGCGGGGTCACGGCTCTCGCACCGCTGTTCTGAGAGCTGCCGTCGGCACCGTCCGCCACCTCGGCGGACAACGGGTTAGGTGCCGTCCGGATCGCTCGCGCAGTCGACCTCGATCATCATCGAGTGATCAGTGCTGCCGATGACGCGCCCGAGCTCGGGGCTCGCCTGGTCGAGCCGGAGGAAATTCCCGCCGACGTTGTAGGGCCGAGTGTCCGCGTAGACGTAGCCGACGCCTGCTTCGAGCAACCGACGGCACGCCGCAGGATCGTCGGGCGCAGCCAGGACATCATCCATCAGCTCGTCATCGGCCGGGCTGGGCGACATCCCCGCAACGGGATAGCTGACGTTCTGACCGGAGATCCCGTACAGATGAGCTCCGCCGGAGAACGGGCTGGCGAGCAACAACTTGTCATGGTCCATGGTCGTGGAGATCTCCAGCAGCATCTCGTACTCGGCGCTGTCGAAATAGCGGGGACGGCCGGTCCGCTCCAGGTCCAGGTTGCGCTCGGCGTACTCAAGCCGGGGCCCGATCGTGGAGACCGCCACGAGCACGCACAGGACGAGCCCGAGCAGCCGGAGCAGTCGCCGCGTGGGCCACGCACTCCGGCGCACCAGTCGGTCGAGGTGGGCCAGCCCCGGAACCACCAGCAGGCACACGAGGAGAGTGAGGAACATCGAGATGCGGTCCTGCCCGCTGTACCAGAGGGCCGAGAGCCGCAACGGGGAATCGACCGCGGCATCCATGTACAGGACCACCGGGACCACCAGCGCCACCGGCAACACGTAGCTGCCCCGTCGCAGCAGCGCCCAGAGCCCGACGTATCCCAGCAGCCACAGCAGCGGCCCGGTCGCCATCGGCCATACCGTCAGCAGGCCGAGCACCAGCTCGCCGACTGCCCGCGCAGGAGAGATCGCCAGCCCGCCCACGAAGTCGCCGGCCACGCCGGACGCGGGAAGAGCGGCGATGACGAGGACGGGCAGCAGCGCAAGCAGCACCACCACGGCGCTGAGCCGAGACAATCGTGGACGTCGCCGCCGCTGCTCGAGCATCGAGGCCGCTCCGGCCGCCGCCACCAGGAGGCACATCGCGATGAACACGTTCGGATGCACCAGCCCGATCCCCGCCGCACCCAGGGCAGCGGCGATCAGGAGGGGCACGGCCCGGGCTGTTCCGTCCCCCGCGAGACGCAGACGCACGGCGCGGAACCCGACCACCGTCACACCGAGCACGCCGGGGAGGAAAGCCGCGGCCACGAGATTCGGAATGGCGGCGAGGTGGATCCATTCGCTCAGCGGGATCGCCGGAGCGATCGCCGCAGCCGCCCCGGAGGCCAGCGGTGCCCAGGACAGCCGCGGCCACAGCGCGCGGGCGAGGAACATCGTGCCGTGGAGCCACGGCACCAGTGCGAGGACGAGGGTCGCGGCATTCAGCACGATCGGGATCGGGGCCATCGGCACCAGCGCCGCGATGTCGTGGAAGGCCGCCGGATAGATGCCGCCGGAGCCGTCCCTCGTGGAGAGTGCGGAGAAGCGCAGCGTGGTCGCGAAGCCTGTCTCCTGGATCCACTGCAGCGCACTGAGATGGAAGAGCGCATCCCAACGCTGCAACGGCTGGCCCGGCGAGCCGAAGGCCCCCAGTATCGGTGCGACGGCCAGGAGGGCGGCGGGGACGAGCACCACCCAGGCCAGACGAGGAGAGGGAAGCAGGGGGTGGACGGGCCCCGCCGCTCCGGGATCCTGCGTGGCGCCGGGATGTCGGCTCCAGTGGATCCGTGCAAGGGCGGCGCCGAGTCCCAGCGCGATCAGGCATGACAGGAGGGTGGCGACGATGGCGGAGAGCAGGTTCCAGGGAATCTGCAGCAGGCCGACAATGATGGCCCCGCTGCCGACGACGCAGGCGGTGATCGCCGGCGCGGCCACGGTTGCCGCGCGCCAGCTGATGCCGAGGAGGCGTGCGAGGGCAGTGCCGGGCAGATAGGCGATGACCAGCGTGCAGAGAACTGCCCACAGGAACCAGAGCTCGTCGGTCATGAACGCTCGAGACGCGGTCGGGGGCCGCAGACGGCCTCAGCGATGGTGAATGCGCGGTCCGGGGCCCGTCCCCCCGGTCGCGGCACGGTCATCCGTCGGAACGGGGAGCGAGAGCATGCTCCCGGTACGGACCGGGCTGCTCCGCCTCATCGAGCGCGAGGCGGCGTGCGAGATACGTCGTGCGCTTCTCCGCGGCCTTGGTGCGTGCCTCCTGCAGGGCGAGGAACCCCAGCAGCACCAGCACCGTGGCGTAGAGGAGCAGATCCGCGCCGCGACCCACGCCGACGAGGTTCGCGACCCGGCTGAGCATGCCGGGGAACAGCACAGTCACCACGGCGAACACCGCGAAGGCGATGATCAGCAGGCGGCGCACCGCGAGCTGCTTCGCGC
>JAKDUN010000488.1 GCA_030457675.1 Brachybacterium sp.
GCACTGGGCGTGATCGTCACGTTCGTGGTCGGCGGGCTGCTGTCGCTGCGGCACAGCGAGCGGGCGCCGGTCGCGCCGAGCGTGCCTCAGCGCTGAACGCTCGCGCGGCTCCGCACGACGGTCAGGGCCGCCGAGGGCGCCCTTCAGGCGGCGGCATCGAGGTGGCTCAGCATCCTGCGGTTCAGCTCGTCCCCGGCCTGCATCGGCAGCGAGTGGGTGGTGCCGGGCCAGATCTCGACCGTGCCGGCGGGCAGCGCTGCGGCGGCCTCGGCGGCGCGCTCGCCGCCGGCCAACGAGTCCTGCTCGCCGAGCGCGACGTAGGTGGGCATCTCCAGCTCGGCGATCTGCTCGGTGGTCAGCACCCCGGGCTGCGGCAGCGCCGCCCGGTAGTGCTCGGCGCCGGCCTGGATCATCCGCGCCATCGGATCCTCCGGGTCGAAGGGCTCGCCGCCGATCTCGGTGAGCGCCCGGTGCTCGACCGCTCGAGGCATCCCGGGGAGGAAGGCGACCCCGGACCAGAACAGCATGCTCACCGGCGGGGTCGCGAACGTCATGGCCGGTTCGAGCAGGGTGAGGGTGAGGACGTCCTGCGGGTGGGCGAGGGCGTAGGCCGCGCCGAGCCGGCCCCCGAAGGAATGGCCGATGAGATGCGCACCCTCCGGAGCGAGCTGCTGCATGACGCCGTGCAGATACCGAGTCTGGTCCTCGAAGCCCGCGAACCGCACCGACTGCACGGACATGCCCGCGTCCCCGAGGGCGTCGAGGGCGTACACCGGATGCTCCTGGGCCAGGGCGGGGAGGTTCTCGGCCCACATCGGCGCGCCGGAGCTGCGCCCGGGCATGAGCACGATCGGTGCCGCCTCGGCGGTTCCCGGGCCGGACCACTCGTACACCCGGACGGTCCCGTGACTGGTGGGCAGGTCGTGGACCGCGCTCGGCTCCGGCAGGGCCGCGAACGCCTCGTCATAGGCCGAGACGTAGCGCTCCCGCCCCTCTGTGCTGCGGAAGTGCCCGGATTCCGGGGCAGCGGTCAGCCAGCCCCAGCTGCTCCAGGCCCCGATCAGCGCGAGGACGAGCAGTACGGCGAGCAGCCCGCGGCGCAGGAATCGCCGCCCACGGCCCGCCGGGCGCTCCTGCTCCTCGACCCCGAGCGATGCCTTTCGCAGTATGTTCATATCGCAATGGTGAGGCAAGTTGTCCGTACTGTAAAGTCGCGTGCATGCCCCGTGTCGTCGATCATGCCGCTCGCCGCTCCGAGATCGTGCTCGCCCTGTGGGGCGTGATCCACGAGAGAGGGCTGGACGGTGTGAGCTTCCGTGCGGTGGCGGAGGCGGCAGGGGTCTCGATCGGGCGCATCCAGCACTACTTCGCCTCGAAGGAGGAGCTCATCCGTGAGGGCTGCACCCAGATGGTGGTGGCCGCGCAGTCCCGCTACGCCGAGCTCTCCCGGTCGGGCGGGCCCGAGCATCAGCTCTGGACCCTGGTGAGCGGACCTGTCCCCAGCACCCGGCCGCAGCGTCTCGGCGCCGCCGTCTGGTACGCCTACCTGGCCAAGTCCGTCGCCGAGCCGGCACTGCGAGAGATCATCGGCGCGGCGATCGAGGACGCCGGTGCGAGGGCGATCCGGCTGCTGACGACCGTGCGCTCCGGTGCCGACGGGGAGGGAACGGACGCGGTCGGGGCGCGGCACGGTGCGGAGGCGCGGTCCCGCAGCGAACACGAGGCTCTCGCGCTGCTCGCCCTCGGCGACGGGCTGGCCCAGCGTGTGGTGGTGGGGGCGATCGATGGGCCGGAGGCGCTGGCGGCGCTCGCGGAGGAGTTCACGCGGCGCGGCCTCACTCCCGGAGGGATCCTCGACTGAGCGCGGACCCTCGCAGGG
>JAKDUN010000094.1 GCA_030457675.1 Brachybacterium sp.
CGGGGGCAGCAGGCTGCCGCTGCGCAGACGGTGCACCACGTGCACGGCGCGCAGCTCGATCGTGGGCTGTCGACGCTCGGGGGCCTCCGAGGTGGACTGCGGGCTGGAGGGGGCGGTCATCGGGGATCTCCTTCGAGGGGAGCGGGGACGGAACCGGTGGTGGACACGCGGTGGCCGCTCGTCCCGATCTCGACCAGCTGCGGGCGTGCGGTGGGATCGGCCGCCGGATCCGACGAGCGCGGGGCGAAGCGGTCGCCGCGGGAGAAGTCGCGCGGGGAGGGCACCGTGCCGGGCACCTGGTGGAGGCGATCGGCGCCGGCCTCGATCGACAGCACCGAGCCCAGCAGGCCGCGGGTGTACTCGTGGCGCGGGTCGATCAGGAGCTCGTGGGTGGTGGCCTGCTCCATGACCTGGCCCGCGTACATCACGGAGATGCGGTCGGCGAGCTGGGAGACCAGCGCGAGGTCGTGGCTGACGAACACCATGGCGAAGCCGAGCTGCTCCCGCAGCCGGTTCAGGAGGTCCACGACCTGCTTCTGCACGGTCACGTCCAGGGCGGTGGTGGGCTCGTCCGCGATCACCAGCTTCGGGTCGCGGGTCAGGGCCATCGCGATCAGCACGCGCTGGCGCTGGCCGCCCGAGAGCTCGTGCGGGTAGGAGTTCAGCATCCGCTGCGGCTCCAGGCCCACCAGCTCGAGCAGCTCCGAGGCCGAGCGGGTGCCGCCGCGGCGGGTCAGCTGCGCCATCTGGGAGCGGATCAGCATCGAGGGGTTCAGCGAACTGAGCGCGTCCTGGTAGATCATCGCGATCTCGTGACCGCGCAGGGCGTTCATCTGCGCCGCGGGCAGGGACAGCAGGTCGGCGCCGTTCAGCAGCACCTGTCCGCTGATCCTCGCGGTGCGGGGCAGCAGACCCATCACCGCGAGGCTGGCCACGGACTTGCCGGAGCCGGACTCGCCGACCAGCCCCATGGTCTCGCCGGGTCGCACCTGGAAGGAGATCCCGTCGAGGATGTCCGTCTCGCCGTGCGCGGAGGGGAAGGCGACGCGCAGGTCCCGCACCTCCAGCAGCGGCGGGGAGACCTCGTCGGTCGCGGCGCGCTCGGGGCGCGACAGCTCGGCGCTGCGCAGGTCGGAGAGGGAGCCGTGCAGGAGCCGCTGGGCCCTGTCCTCGTCGGTCTCCCCGAGAGCTTCGTGCAGGCTCTCCGGCTCCTCGGGGGCCGCGGAGTCGTCGTCGGCCTCGCGCTCCGCGGAGCCGGTGCCCTCGACCTCGGACTCGGCCAGGGTCTGCTCATCGGCCTCGACGTCGACCCTGACCTTCACCCGGGGGCTGGCCATCGCGTCGGTCAGGCCCTCCGAGAGGATGTTCAGGCTCAGCACCGTCAGCAGGATGGCCAGGCCGGGGAAGAAGGTCGGCCACCAGTAGCCGGACAGCAGGAGCTGCTTGCCGTCGGCCAGGATGTTGCCCCAGGACGGGCTCGGCGGCTGCACCCCTGCGTTGATGAAGGACAGGGAGGCCTCGAGCACGATCGCGTCGGCGACCAGCACGGTGGCGAAGACCATGATCGGAGCGATGCAGTTGCGGGCCACGTGCTTGATCAGGATCCACGGGGTGGAGGCGCCCATGACCTGGGAGGCGGCCACGTAGTCCTCGCCGAACTGAGCGAGCACGTTGGCGCGGATCACGCGGGCCAGCTGCGGGACGTAGATGAAGCCGATCGCGAAGATCAGCACCGGCAGCGAGGTGCCGAACACCGCGACGAACACGGCTGCCAGCGCGATGCCGGGGAAGGACATCACCACGTCCAGCGTGCGCATCACGATCTCGGAGGCGTACTTCGAGGCGGTGGCGGCGAAGGAGCCGATCACTGCCGCGGCGACGAGCGCACCGGCAGTGGCCGCGAGGCCGATCAGCAGGGAGGAGCGGGTGCCGTGGGCGACGCGCGAGAAGATGTCGCGGCCGATCGCGTCCGTGCCCATCCAGTGCTCCGCGCCGGGCGGCTGCACCGGCGTGCCAGTGGCCAGCGGGCCGTGCTGGGCGATCAGCGGCGCGAAGATCGCCAGGACCCCGAGCAGCCCCAGGAAGATCACCGCGATGCGGCTCATCAGGGGGAGGGCGGTGAAGGGTGCCAGCGGGCTGCCGCTGACCGAGCGGAGGCGGGATCCGAGCTTGGGTCGCATGTCAGATGCTCCTGATCCGAGGGTTGACGACGACGTACAGGAGGTCCACGGCGATGTTCACCACGATGAAGGCGATCGCGACCACGAGGGTCACCCCCTGCACCAGGAACACGTCGTTGCGGGTGACGCCGTCGAGGATGAGCTGGCCCATGGCCTGGATGTTGAAGATGATCTCGATGATCACCGCGCCGCCCATCAGGTAGCCGACCCGCAGTCCGACGACCGTGATCGGAGTGATCAGGGCGTTGCGCAGCACGTTGCGGCTGATCACGACCGGGTAGGGGATACCGGCGCCGATGGCGGTGCGCACGTAGTCGCGGTCCAGCTCCTCGACCATCGCGGTGCGCACCACTCGGACCAGCGAGCCCGCCACGGGCACGCCGAGTGCGAGGGCGGGCAGGGCGATGTTGCGCAGGTAGGCGGCGGGATCATCGAAGACGCTCACCCATCGCGTGACCAGGGCCGGGAATGCCCCCCAGCCGCCGGGGATCTCACCGAGCCACTGGATGAGCAGGATCGCGAGCCAGAAGGACGGGGTGGCCAGCGCCGCGATGCTCAGCACGCGGATCGCCTGATCCACCCAGCGGTCGCGGAAGAGGGCGGCCAGCACTCCCAGCAGGGTGCCGAGCACGATCGCGATGGCGAGACCGAGGAAGGTCAGCTGCAAGGTGATCGGGAAGGCCTGGGCGACCACGTCGGTCACCGCCACGTTCCCACTGGTGGTGCCGAGGTCGCCGCGGACCATGCCGCCGAGGAAGGTGAAGTAGCGCAGCCAGAGCGGGTCGTTGAGCCCGTTGGCCTCCCGGTACATCTCGAGCGCCTCAGGGGTGGCGGCCTCCCCGAGTGCGAGGCGGGCGGGGTCCGAGGGCGAGAACGACATGATGACGAACACCAGCAGGGTGACGCCGAGGATCATCATCGGCAGTGCGATCAGTCGCCGCCCGATCAGTCGGACGAGTTGGGACACGAGGTCCTCCGTGAGGTGGCGATGGGCAGGTGGAGAGTGGGCGGGGTCGGGGCCGATGGCGGGCGTCGGCCCCGCCGCGCCGGATCAGGGGGCCTGGGTCGAGGCGACGTCGACGAAGCTGAGCCCGGTCAGCGAGATCGGCTGGAAGTCCACCAGGGTGGAGGAGTCCCAGGCGGTCGGCGCCTTGCGGTGGAACAGCGGGTACAGCGGCACCTCGTCCGAGAGCAGATCGAACAGCTCGCCCCAGGTGGCCTCCTGCTCGGCCGGATCCGCGGCCTCCAGGCCCGTGGCGAGCAGGCTCTGGACCTCCTCGTAGGATTCCTGGCCCTTCCAGTGCATGCGGTTCTCGGTCCACACGTCACCGCCGTACCACCAGCGCATCAGCAGATCCGGATCATTGCCGAAGACCGAGGGATCACCGGGTGCGATCATCACGTCATACACGTCCGAGCCGCCGTCCAGCGTCGTGTAGACGTCCGCGGACTGCTTCTGCTCGAACTGCACCTCGACGCCGGCGGCAGTGAGGGATTCCTGGATGATCGGGGTGCACTTGGCCACCCAGTCATGGTCGGTGCACAGCATCCGGAAGGAGGTCAGGCCGGTCTCGGCGAACAGTGCCTTCGCCTTCTCGAGGTCCAGCGAGTAGACCGTCGAGGCCTCCTTGTAGTTCGGGTGCTCAGGCTGGACGAAGCAGCTCGCCGCGGTGGCCTGACCGCTCAGCCCGGTCTCGATGACCTTGTCCATGTCGATCGCGTAGAGGAAGGCCTGACGGTTCCTCACGTCGTGGAAGGGGTTGTCCTCGCTGTTGTTGAACATCGCGAACAGCAGGCCGAAGCCGCCCACGGACTCGACGTCGGCGGTGGCCGCGAGCTGGTCGAGCGAGAGGTAGGGGACCGAGTCGATGGCCTGGACGGTCTGCGACTGCAGCGCGTTGGTACGGGTCGACGGATCCGGGATCACCTGCCAGCTCATGGTCTTGGCCTGGGCGGGCATGGGGCCGTTGTAGTCGTCGTTGCGCTCGAACTCGACGATCTTCGAGGCGGCGGAGTTGTCGGTCATCTTCCAGGGACCGGTGCCGATCGGGTTCGAGTCGAAGGCCGTGGGATCGGCCTCGACCGCGGCCTTCGGCACGATCTTCACGGTCGACAGCCGCTCGGCGAGAACGCCCGTGGGGTGGGCGAGCGTGAAGGTGACGGTGGCGTCGTCCTTCGTCTCGACGCTCTCGATGAAGGGGATGAACTGCGTGTACAGCGACGCGTTCTCCGGGTCCATCACGCGCTCGAAGGAGAAGACGACGTCCTCGGTGGTGACCGGGGAGCCGTCGTGGAAGACCGCGCCGTCGCGCAGCGTGACATCCACGCTGGTGCCGTCGGCGGAGGGAACCTCGGTGGCCAGTGCCGCGTACACCTCGCGGGTCACGGGGTGGAGCTCGGTGAGTCCCTCGAGGGTGTGCCAGTTGACCGCGACGGTCAGGGCGGCCGAGGTGGTCATCGGGTCGTAGCCGTTGGTGCCGAGCTCGTAGCTGATGGCGGCGTTGATGTGGCCGTCGGGGGCGGCCTCGCCCGCCGGTGCGCCGCCGCCGTCGGAGCCGGAACCGGAGCCGCCGTCCGTGCCGGCACCCTGCGGTGCGCAGGCGCCGATGCCGGCCACGATGCCGGCCGCGCCGGCGATGGCGGCGGAGCCGCGGAGGAAGCCGCGTCGGCCGATAGGGCCGGTGGAGTTGGTGATCACCGTTGATCCATCCCTTCGTTGGGTCCCGACAGCGGTGCCGCCGAGATGGTGGTTGCCCGTCCTCGCAGTAGAGACGAGGGCCGCCGCTGTGCGAAGATCAGACGTATGATGTCTGATGACAGAGGACACTACATCACCGTTTTCGTGGTCGCCACCACCGACCGGCAGCGATCGTCACCGATCGGTGACCTGGCGGCCACGAGACGCCCCGAATGATCAGGACCCGCCGGAGCGATGACGGCCGGAGGGACGCAACGGCATGATGGGACTGGCCGCAGGTTGCGGCGAAGACCCGGGAGGAGGGCGCATGGCGCGCATCAAGGGGACCGGGAACGGTGCCGTGGAACGCATCCAGGATCTGATCCTGGCTGAAGGACTGACGCCGGGGGATCCGATGCCGACCGAGGGCGCTCTGTGCGAGCGGCTCGAGATCTCGCGCTCCTCCGTCCGCGAGGCGATGCGCACGCTCGCCTCGCTGGACATCGTCGAGGTGCGTCACGGCCACGGCACCTTCGTGGGGCAGCTCTCGCTCTCCCCGCTGGTGGACGGGCTGCTGTTCCGAGCCCGGCTCGACGACGGCAACGACCTGCGCGCCCTGCGCGAGGTGGTGGAGCTGCGGATCGCGATCGACCTCTCCGTGGCGGACCAGCTCGCGGAGACCTATCGCGACTCCTCCAATCCCGGGCTGGAGGGGCTGGTCGAGCAGATGCGTGAGCTCGCGGCCACCGGTCAGCCCTTCCCGGAGGCCGACGCCGCCTTCCACACCGAGCTGTTCTCCCGCCTGGACAACGGCCTGCTGCGCCAGCTCGCGCAGGCCTTCTGGGAGATCCACACCGTCGCCGTGCCGCTGCTGGAGCTGCCGCCGGCCGAGGACATCCTGGATACCGTCGATGCCCATCAGGCCATGCTGAGCGCCCTGGAGGCCGGGGACGCGGTCGCCTACCGGGCCGCGGTGCTCGAGCACTACCGCCCGCTGGGGCGGGTGCTGGACAGCGCCGCCGCCGCGCAGGGGGACCCGGCGGTCGCCGGCTGAGCCGAGGACGCCGTGGCTGGGCCCGAGAGCTCGAAGCGGTCCAGGGGGGCGCTACCGTGGGGCTCATGAACGCAGTGCACGAGACCACCGAGCCGGCGGCCCTGGACATCTTCCTGCCGTCCCCGCCGCCCGACCACGAGCAGCAGGAGGCCTTCCTCGACGAGGCCGCCGCGCTCGCCGTGGCCGGTCAGCCGATCACCGTCTACCTGCAGGACGAGGACGCCTGGGCCTTCGAGCAGTGCGAGCCGGTGCGGGCACTGCTGGACTCCGCGGGGGAGGGCGCGCTGCCGATCACCCTGCTGGGTCTGGACATCGTGGTCACCTCCGCCTACCCGACCACGGAGCAGATGACCCGCTTCGCTCGCGAGGGCGGTGCTGCGCGGGTGCCGACGTCGGCCGCGGCGGCGGCCTGCGGGCCAGGTGGCTCGTCGGCGAACGGCACGCCGACCGGCGGGGCACCGATGCCGCGTGAGGCGGGCGGCTTCGCGGCGCAACTGATGGGGGTCGCTCCCGCGACGGCACATCCGGGGGGCGGCCCCGAGATCGGCGGTCGGCGCAACCTCATGGGCGGCGACCACGGGGACGGGCTGCCGGGGGCGGAGGAAGCGGGACGCTGAGCCCCGCCGCCCGGTGGTGTCGACGTCAGAGCGAGCAGGCCACCCCGTTGAACCCGTGGTTGCAGTACCCACCCGGGTTCTTCTCCAGGAACTGCTGCTGCTCGGGCTCGGCCGTGTAGTAGACGCCATTGCCGGCCTCTGCCAGCGGGACCAGCTCGGTGGTGATCGCGCCGCGGCCGGCCTCGTCCAGGGCCCGCTGGTAGCGCTGCGCGGAGGAGCGCACCATCTCTCCCTGGGCGGGGGAGGTCCAGTACACGGCGCTGCGGTACTCGGTGCCCACGTCATTGCCCTGCCGGTTCGCGGTGGTGGGGTCGTGCTGCTCCCAGAACTGGGTGAGCAGGGCGCGCAGCGTGCTCTCGCCACCGGTGTAGATCACGCGCACGGCCTCGGTGTGGCCGGTCCTGGCGGAGAAGACCTCCTCGTAGGTGGGATGCGGCGTGTACCCGCCGGCATAGCCCGAGGAGGTGGTGTGCACGCCGGGGACCTGCCAGGCGATCCGCTCGATGCCCCAGAAGCAGCCGCCGGCGAGGATGATCTCCTCGCTGCCGGCGGGCCAGGGGCGCGGGTCGACGGGGGCATCGGGGCCGAGCATGTCGGTGCCCAGCACGAGGTGCTCGCGCGTCAGCGGATAGGGATAGCGGTCACGGCCGGGGAGGGCGTCCTCGGGCGCGACCATCTCCTTCTTGTGTCCGTACAGGAGATCCATCATCTGCCACATGCCCCTCACGGTAGCCCTCGCGGGCCGGGCACGGCAGTCCGGAGCGACGTGGACCACGCAGGTTCCGCCGAGGGCGGATCAGCCCTGGCCCGGCAGCACGGCGACGAACAGTCCGATCGCTGCGAGCACCCCGATCACCATCATCCAGGCACCGAGCTGCACCGTGGACAGCGCCACCACCAGCACGCCGGCCACGGCGCTGAGGACCAGCACGGGCAGCAGCCCCGCCGCGGCCAGGCGCCAGGCACCGGAATCGAACTGCCCGTGCACCGGGATCGTGGCGGCCAGGGCGAAGGCGCTGTGCGCGAGCATCAGCAACAGGCCCACCCCGGCCGCCTGCAGCATCGAGGACTCACCGGCGGCGAGCAGCGCGATCACGATCGCGGCCGGTGCCAGCAGGCCCAGATCGCTGTCCGGCCTCCTGACCTGCAGGAGGATTCCGAGAGCGACCGTGAGCGTGAGCAGCACGATGCCGAAGTGCGAGAACAGCGCGGTGATGCCGACGATCAGCACCAGGGCCAGCACGGTCATCACTGCCCCCAGCGTGCGCAGCAGCCACTGCGTCGGGCTGATCTTCTGCAGCTCGAGCAGTCCCTGGGCGATCGAATCCAGCACCGGTGCGCGGCGCATCAGGACCTCCTCATCCGGGGAGCGGAACGGGCGGTGGCGAGCGAGAGCAGCACGGGAGCGAGCGAGCTCGGTCCCTCCCAGGTCGTCACCGGCACCCCGGCCTCACGCAGCTCCCGCACCGTCCTCCCGCGCAGCAGGCGACGCATCGCCCAGGCCTCGGGCCAGAACCGGTCGGAGACCTGACCGTCCACCCGCATCGGTGTCCCGCGCAGCACGGAGACGTCCCCGATGCTCGGCGGCAGGGTGTCGACCACGATCACGTCGGCGCCGTGGGAGACGAGCACCCCGATCTGGGTGATGGTGTCCTTGCTGAGCAGCGGCGTGCACACCACCGTGAGCGTGCCCGGACGCACCGTGCGCAGGCGACGGGGCGCACGGAAGGCGCCGTCGTCCCGTCCGGCGCGGGACAGGGCCGCGGTGAGCACCCGCAGCTGGCGGGGGCCGGATCCGGGTGGGACGGCGCCGATGAGGTGGCCGATGTCGAAGACCGAGACCCGATCACCGGCGGTGAGGTAGTGGCGGGCGATCGCCGAGGTGGCGCGGACGGTCATGTCCAGGCTGGTGGGGGCGTCGGCCTCGACCCAGGGGGCCGGGGCGACGTCCGCGATGGTGTCGGTGACGATCAGGACGTCCGTGTCCTGCTCGGTGAAGGTGGCATTGGTGTGCAGCTCGCCGGTGCGGCTGGTGACGCGCCAGTTGATGCGGTGCAGGCGGTCGCCGGGGCGGAAGGCGCGGACCTCCGACAGGGCGGTGCCGTCGCCGCGGCGCCGGGACAGGTGCACGCCGCTGACCCCGATCGGGGTGGGCACTTCCACGGGGGCGTCGAGCACGGTGGAGGCGGGGACCACCTGCACCTCGGCGCGCGGCAGGGTCCGCTGAGCCCGGTAGGCACCGAGCGCATCGGCCACCAGCACGTGCATCGGGCCCACCCGGATCCGTCCCCAGCGGTGCGCGGTGACCCGCAGCCGCACCTCCCCGTCCCCGGCGAGCGAGCCGTGGCGCGGGGCGACATCGGCGGCACGGGGCATCGGCAGGGTCGCCGCGGTGAGCGTGCCCGGGCTGGTCCGCACGGTGATGGCAGCGGTGCCGCCCTCCTCGATGCTGCGACGGTTCACCCGTTGCGTGGGGTCGACGACCGTGCGCTCCTCCCCGCGCTGGAGACGGCGGGCCAGCGCCACCAGTGCCCAGATCAGCATCGGCAGCCCGGCCAGGATGATCTCCGGGCGGCCCAGCAGCAGGGCGAGCGCGAGTGCGCCACCACCGATCACGGCAGCGCGCACGAGCGCCGCCGTCGGCCGGGTCCGCAGCTCGCTGAGCTGCGGCGTGGACGAGGTCACGCCGAGGCCTGGGGGACCGGCTCGCTCGCGGCGGGCACCGACACCTGCGACAGGACCGCCTCGACCACACCGGCACCGGTGGCGTTCTGCAGCCACAGCTCGGGCTTGACGGTGACGCGGTGGTCCAGCGCCGCATGGGCGAGGGTCTTGACGTCCTCCGGGATCACATAGGAGCGGCCGCGGATCACCGCGAGCGCGCGGGCACAGGTGATCAGGGCGAGGGTGCCGCGCGGGGAGGCGCCGACCAGGGCGTGCTGGTGGGCGCGGGTCGCGGCGACCAGCTCGACCGCGTAGTGCCCCACGGCGTCCTCGACGTGGATGTCCTCGGCGGCTTCCTGCACCCCGAGCAGTCCGGCGGCGTCCAGCACCTGGGGGACCGTCTGCTCCTCGCGGCGCCGGTCGATGCGGCGGGAGACAACGTCCCACTCCTGCTGGGCGGTGGGATAGCCGAAGGACAGCCGCAGCAGGAAGCGGTCCAGCTGGGCCTCGGGCAGGGGATAGGTGCCTTCGTGCTCGACCGGGTTGGCGGTGGCCAGCACATGGAACGGGATGGGCAGCTTCCGCGTGGTGCCCTCGACGGAGACCTGCCGCTCCTGCATCGCCTCCAGCAGCGCGGACTGCGTCTTGGGCGGGGTGCGATTGATCTCGTCGGCCAGCAGCAGCCCGGTGAAGACCGGGCCCGGGCGGAACACGAACTCGCCCGTGCGCTGGTCGAACACCTCGGCGCCGGTGAGATCCGCCGGCAGCAGGTCGGGGGTGAACTGGGCACGGGTGAAGTCCAGTCCGAGCGCCTGGGCGAAGGAGCGCGCGGCGAGCGTCTTGCCCAGTCCCGGCAGGTCCTCGAGCAGCACGTGCCCGCCGGCGAGGATGCCGGTGAGGACCATCTCGAGGGAGCTGCGCTTTCCGACCACGGCAGTCTCGACGGCGTCGAGGACCGCCGCGGTGAGGGCGGTCGCCTCGCTCAGGGGAATGGGGCTGGGATGGTTCATCGGTCCCTCTCCTCGCCGGTGGCGAGCTCTCGTAGATAGCGGTGCAGAGTGCGGCGGTCGATCGGGCCGACGGGATGGTTCTCCGCATCGGGGTGGCGGGCCTCTGCGATGAGGTGGCGCAGTCCGTCGCTGAGCGGCGCTGCCGCGGGGTCCGTCGCACGTTCGTCGGCGATGTCCCCCAGGGTGCGGGCGAGCCCCCGGGAGGTCATCCGGCGGGAGGGTTGCGCGCCGTGGATCAGGTCCTCGAGCCGGCGCACGCGCATGTCCC
>JAKDUN010000489.1 GCA_030457675.1 Brachybacterium sp.
CCTACAAGGAGAAGATCCGCACCGCGGTCGGCTCCGGCAACGCCCCCACCCTGGTCTTCAACTGGGCCGGCGGCACCCTGGCCGACTACGTCGCCAACGAGTCCGTCGTGGACCTCTCCGGCAAGGTCGATGACGTGCTCTCCCGCGTGATCCCCTCGATCGGGAAGGTCGGCGAGGTCGACGGCGCGCAGTACGGCGTGCCCAACAACGACACCCAGCCGGTGATCCTCTACTACAACACCGACCTGTTCGAGGAGCACTCCGTCACCCCGCCCACCACCTGGGATGAGCTGCTGACCGCCGTGGAGACCTTCTCCGCAGCCGGCATCACCCCGATGGCGCTCGCCGGTCAGAGCATCTGGCCGGAGCTGATGTACATCCAGTACCTCACCGACCGCACCGGCGGCGAGGGCGTGTTCGAGAAGATCGCCGCGGGCGAGGCGGATGCCTGGTCCGATCCCGCGATCACCAAGGCGCTCGAGGCGATCATCGAGCTGAAGGACGCCGGGGCCTTCGGCGACGCCTTCGGCTCCGTCACCGCCGACGCCGGCGCGGACGCCGCCCTGGTGCACACCGGCAAGGCGGCGATGCTGCTGCAGGGCAGCTGGGTCTACGGCACCTTCAAGCAGGACGCCCCGGACTTCGTCGCGGACGGCGGCCTGGGCTTCCTCAACTTCCCGGCGACCGACGGCGGCAGCGGCGACCCGGCCAACGTGGTCGGCAACCCGGCCAACTACTGGTCCGTCTCGGCCGACGCGGACGCCGAGGTCCAGGAGCTGGCCATCCAGTACCTCAACGAGTTCAACCTCAACCAGGACATGGTCGACGACTTCCTGGCGATGGGCGCGATCCCTGCCGTGGCCGGGCTCGAGGACTCCTTCAGCGGTCTGGACGACGAGGAGTTCCTGTCCTTCGCCTACGACATGGTGCTGGGCGCTCCGCACTTCCAGCTCTCCTGGGACCAGGCCCTGGCACCGGCGCCCGCGCAGGAGCTGCTGAACAACCTCTCGCGCATCTTCCTGGGCGAGATCACCCCGGACGAGTTCGTCGCGAACATGAACGCGACGCTGGACGCATGACCACCCGGCAGTCGCACGCGCCGCTTCCCGGTGCCGCCGCTGCCGACCCCGCCGACGCGTCGCACGAGGGCTCCCTGCCGCCGAGCGACGCGGCCGGCGGACCCGTCGGCTCCCGGGGCGGTCGGCGCACGACGCTGAAGACCGGCCCCAGCAACTGGCTGCTGGCACCGGCGCTGAGCTTCTTCGGCATCTTCGCCCTGCTGCCCCTGGCGGGCGTCGTGGTGCTGTCCTTCTTCGCCTGGGACGGGCTGGGCACGCCGCAGTTCGCCGGCCTCACCGCCTGGTTCCAGGTCTTCCAGGACCCGGTGACGCTGAACGCCATGTGGCTGACGCTGCTGATGACGCTGCTGAGCTACGTGGTGCAGTTCCCCCTGAGCCTGCTGCTGGGCGCGTTCATGGCCGGTCACCAGCGCTACCGCGAGGTGTTCTCGGTGCTGTACTTCCTGCCGCTGCTGTTCTCGGCCGCGGCTGTCGGTATTGCGTTCAAGGCGCTGCTGGACCCGAACTTCGGGCTCTCCCGGGCCTTCGGCCTGGACCTCCTGCGCCAGGACTGGCTGGGCTCGCCGACCTTCGCCTTCTACACCCTGATCATGGTGATCTCGTGGTCGTTCGTGCCGTTCCACTCGCTGCTGTACCAGGCGGGCGTGCGGCAGATCCCGGCCTCGATGTACGAGGCGGCCACGCTCGACGGCGCGGGCCGGGTGCGGCAGTTCTTCAACGTCACCCTGCCGCAGCTGAAGTACACGATCGTCACCAGCTCCACCCTGATGCTGGTCGGTTCGCTGACCTACTTCGA
>JAKDUN010000490.1 GCA_030457675.1 Brachybacterium sp.
GCTCCGGTGATGGTGGAGATGCGCTGGGCGACGATGATCGTGGTCGCGCCCTGGGTGTGGCGGTCCAGGCCCTCGCGGACCAGCGCATCGGTGGTGACATCCAGCGCGGAGAACGAGTCGTCGAAGACGTACACCCGCGGCGCGGCGACCAGGGTGCGGGCGATGCACAGGCGCTGGCGCTGACCGCCGGAGACGTTGGTGCCGCCCTGGGAGACGGTGGATTCCAGCCCGGTCGCGGCGGCCTCACCCTCGCCGGTGCTGCGGTCGGCCACGAACTCGGTGCCCTGGGCGATGTCGAGGGCTCCCCACAGCTGCTGGTCGTCGGCCGACGGATCGCCGAAGCGGAGGTTGTGGGCGATGGTGCCGGAGAACAGGTACGGCTTCTGCGGCACCAGGCCGACGGTGGCCGAGATGGTGGCGCGGGCGAGGTCGGTGACCGGGACGCCGTCCAGCAGCACCTGGCCGCTGGTGGCGTCGTGCAGGCGCGGGATGAGGCTGACCAGGGTGGTCTTGCCGGCACCGGTGGAACCGATGATCGCGGTGGTCCTCCCGGCCTCGGCGGTGAAGGAGACGCCATCGAGCACCGGGGACTCGGCGCCGGGGTAGGCGAAGGTGACGTCGCGGAACTCGACGCTGGCGCCGCCGTCGGCCGCCTCGAGGGCGACAGGCCGGGCGGTTTCGGCGAGGGTGGGGACGGTCTCGAGGACCTCCTGGATGCGGCGGGCGCTGATGATCGCGCGCGGGAACATCATCATCATGAAGGTGCCCATCATGACGGCCATGAGGATCTGCAGCAGGTACTGCATGAACGCGGTCAGCGCTCCCACCTCCACCAGTCCGGCGTCGACCCGGTGGCCGCCGAACCAGAGCACGGCGGCGGTCGCCAGGTGCAGCACCACGGTGATGGCCGGGCCCATGATCACGAACAGCCGGCCGATCCGCACCGAGGTGTCGGTGAGGGTGGCGTTGGCGGATTCGAAACGCGCGGTCTCGTGCTCCTCCCGCACGAAGGCGCGCACCACGCGGATGCCCATGATCTGCTCGCGCATCACGGAGTTGATGGAGTCGATGTTGTCCTGCATCCGCTGGAACAGCGGCATCAGGCGCGTGGCGAGGACACCGACGATCACCGTCAGGATCGGCACCGCGACCCACACCAGCCAGGACAGCCCCGGGTCCTCCCGGATCGCCATGACGATCCCGCCGATGGACATGATCGGCACCATCACCATGAAGTTCAGCGACATCAGCACCAGCATCTGCACCTGCTGGACGTCATTGGTGGCGCGGGTGATCAGGGTGGGGGCGCCGTAGCGGCCCATCTCCTCGGTGGAGAAGCGGTCCACGCGGGTGTAGATCGAGCGGCGGATGTCCCGGCCCATCCCCATCGAGACCCGCGCCCCGAACCAGACCGAGGCGATCGCGGTGACCACCTGCACCATCGCGACGACCAGCATCGGGCCGCCGACGCGCCAGATGTAGTCGGTATCGCCCGTGGCCACACCGTTGTCGATGATGTCAGCGTTGAGGCTGGGCAGGTAGAGGGTCGCGAGGATGGTCGCGAGCTGGAGGACGATCACGGCGGCCACGTGCGGGAGGTAGGGCCGCAGGTGGCGTCGGAGGAGGGTCCAGAGCATGGGCGTTCCTCCCGGAACATGGTGAGGCGACCCGGCCGACGGAGGTGGGAGGGCCGGGTGTGTCTCGAAGCGTAGGGCGGGTGGCGGACAGATCCTGTCCGCAATCCCGGGCGGCCGAGAGCGGGCCGCGGCGATCCAGTCTGACCGACCCGCCCGGATATCGCGACCGCCTTTCGGCGGTGCTCACCACTTCAGAGCGAAGCCTCCTGGAGCCGATGCCCGCCGGGTGCTGGG
>JAKDUN010000095.1 GCA_030457675.1 Brachybacterium sp.
GGCGGCCCCCGCCTTCGCCGCCGCGGTCCGAGCGGGCGTCGCCCTGAGGGTTCCGCTTCGCCGCGGCTCCGCGACCGCGGCCGCCACCGGTCGGTGCGCCCCCGGAGCGCGCAGGGCCCCGCCCGCCGCGCCGGCCACGATCGTCGGGCTCCTCCTGCCAGGAGGCACGCCGCTCCTCGTTGGCCCGGCGCTCCTCCGCCTTGCGCCCATCGGCGCCGCGGGACCTGGACAGGTCGAGCTTGCGGGGCGCGCCCTTGTACTTCACCGTCGCCGGATCCTCCGCCGGCTCCCCGGCGGGCTCTCGCCCCCCGAGCTCGGCGAGCGCCGGATGCTCGGCGGAGGTGACCTCCTCGGCCCAGCGGGGTTCGACCTCCGCCTCACCGAGGATGCGGTGCGAGGAGCGGATCTGGTGGGGCAGTGCGAGCGTGACCACGCTGCCGGCGGCGCCGGCCCGGGCGGTGCGACCCGAGCGGTGCACGTACTCCTTGACGTCGTCGGAGGGATCGACGTGGACCACCATGGAGATGTCGTCGATGTGCAGACCCCGGGCGGCGACATCGGTCGCGACCAGCACCGGGAAGGCGCCCTGGCGGAACCCGGCCAGCACGTTGGTGCGCAGGCCCTGCTGCTTGTTGCCGTGCAGCGCCGCGGCGGGGACGCCCACCTCGATCAGCTCCTGAGCCACGCGCTCCGCCCCCAGCTGGGTGCGAGTGAACATGAGGGTGCGGCCCGTGCGGGCCCCGAGCTGGGCGGTGACCGCGCGCTTGGCCTCGGGGGCGATGGCCAGCACATGGTGATCCATGGTCTTCACGGCCGCGGTGACCGGGGTGGTCTCGTGGTTGACCGGGTCGACCAGGAAGGTATCGACGATGTCCTCGACCTGCCCGTCCAGGGTGGCCGAGAAGAGCATCTTCTGGGTGCCCATCGGGATCGCGGCGAGGATGTCGCTCACGTCGGGGAGGAAGCCGAGATCGGCCATGTGGTCGGCCTCGTCGACGATGGTCGTCTCCACCAGGTCCAGCTGAAGAGCTCCTCGCTCGGCGAGGTCGATGAGGCGGCCCGGGGTGGCGACCACGATCCCGACCCCGCGGGCCACGGCGTCGGCCTGCTTCTCGATGTTCATCCCGCCGGAGACCAGCTGTGCCGAAGATCCGACGGCGCGTGCGAAGGGGTGGATCGTGTCCACGACCTGCACGGCGAGTTCGCGGGTGGGGACCAGCACCACCCCCAGGGGCCGGCGCTTGTGGACCTTCCTCCCGCGGAAGCGTGCGGTCATCGCCAGGGTGAACGCCAGCGTCTTGCCGGAGCCGGTCTCGGCCCGGGCCAGCACGTCGCGTCCGGCGAGGGCGTCGGGCAGGATCGCGGATTGGATCTCGAAAGCGCGTTCGAGCCCCTGATCGGCGAGGACTCCCAACAGCTCATCGGGCAGCGCCATGTCCTCGAACCGCTCGGAGCGGTGAGCTGAGCGGCGACGGGCCTTGGGCATGGTGATCCTCCTGACGAAACGAACACCCCCATCATCCAGCATGTGCCATCAGTGGGATAATGGAAGCGATGTTGCGCACTCTGATGACCTCGAAGATCCACCGAGCCACTGTCACGCAGGCAGACCTGCACTACGTGGGCTCGGTCACGATCGACCCCGTGCTCACTGCGGCCGCGGGCCTGGTCGAGAACGAACAGGTCACCATCGTCGACATCACCAACGGCCACCGCCTGGTCACCTACGTCATCGAGGGCGAACGCGGCACAGGCGTGATCGGCATCAACGGCGCGGCGGCCCACCTGGTCACCCCCGGCGACCTCGTGATCATCATGGCCTACGGACAGCTGGACGCGACCGAGATCGCCTCCCACCGCCCCCGGGTCGTCCACGTGGACCGCGACAACCGCATCGTCGCGCTCGGCGCGGACGGCGCCCAGCCGGTCCCCGGCATGGACGACCAGATCGACGGACGCACCTCGCACGGCGTGCGGTGACCCCCTCCCCTGGGTGCGCACCCGCGCACAGCACGGCCGAGCTCGCAGGACCGGGCTCCGCGCGTCCGGGTGGTGATCCGAGGAAGACCCTTTCCCGTTGTCGGGCTAGGATCCCTCGGGTGACTGCTCCCCGCACCTCCGCACCACTGTGACCGGGGTCCTCGCCGGCTTCTTCATCGTCTGGTCCATGATCGGTGTGGGCTGGGTGGTGGGCCGCACCGGTGTGCTCGGTCCGCATGCACGCTACGTGCTGAACCGGTCCACCTTCTTCATCGCCTCCCCGGCTCTGGTGCTGGTGGGTCTGCTCGGTTCCGAGGTGCGCGAGGTGCTCTCGCTGCCGATGGCCGTGGCCGGCATCTCCGGGCTCGCCACCGGCGGGATCCTGATCCTGGTGGTGGCCCTGTTCACGAAGCGTCGCGGGGCCGACCTGGTCGTGACGGCCATCAGCGGCTCGGTGGTCAACGGGGCCAATATGGGCTTCCCCATCGCCCTCTACGTGCTGGGCGACATCTCCCACGCCCTGCCCGTGATCATGTTCCAGCAGGCGGTGTACACACCGTTGTACCTGTTCGTGCTGCACCGGGTCACCGAGGACGAGGCGCCGGGCTCCGCCGGCGTGCTGCGCAGCATCGTCGCCAACCCCACGATCATCGCCTCCGCCGTCGGCCTGGTGCTGGTGCTGGCGGGCGTGAACATCCCGGACGTGGCGCTCGAGCCGGTGCGCTCGTTCGCGAACATGGCGATCCCGGCGATGCTGCTGGCCTACGGACTGTCGCTGTACGGCTCCAGGCCGCTGGCGAAGGACGACGGCTATCGCGGGCTGATCGCCCTCGCCTCGGGCTCGAAGCTGCTGGCGATGCCGGTGATCGCGCTGGGGGTGGGCCTGCTGCTCGGGATGCGGGGCACTGCTCTGTTCGAGGTCGTGGTGATGGCGGCGCTGCCCACGGCGCAGAACGTCTACGTGGCGGCGGCCCGCTATCGGGCCTCGGAGAATCTTGCCCGCGACACGGTGCTGATCACCACGATCGGCACCGTGCTGGTGCTGCTGCTGATCTCCGCAGTGCTCGGGGTCTGAGTGCTCGAGGTCTGAGTGCTCGAGGTTTGAGTGCTCGGGGTCTGAGCGCTCGAGGCCCGGGGGCTCGACGTCCGGGCCCTCGTCGCCCGGGTGCTCACCGGAGGCAGCGGCGCCGACGCGGTACGATGGCACGGTGACTGGACGGCTCCTGCTTATGCAGCCGCGTCGGACAAGGCCCACGCCCACCCCACGCTCCTGAGAGCGTGAGCGGTGAGCATGTGAGGCACCGATGCGGCTCCCCTCGCCTGCGCGAGGGTTTTTTCATGTCACGAGACGCCTGGCGGCATCTGCCGCACTGATCCTTCGGAGGACGATTCATCCATGAGCGAGGCCCCGCACCGATACACCGCCGACGTGGCGGACCAGATCGAGCGCCGCTGGCAGCAGCGCTGGGACGAGGACGGCACCTTCCACGCCGACAATCCTGTCGGTGAGCTGCGCGGCTCGGCCGAGTCACTCGAGGACGCCGCAGCGGCGACGTCAGCCGCGGCGCCCGAGAAGATGTACATCATGGACATGTTCCCGTACCCCTCGGGGGCAGGTCTGCACGTGGGGCACCCCTTGGGCTACATCGCTACCGACGTGGTCGCCCGTCACCAGCGCATGTTGGGCAAGAACGTCCTGTACACGATGGGCTACGACGCCTTCGGGCTGCCAGCCGAGCAGTACGCCGTCCAGACCGGCACGCATCCGCGCACCACCACCGAGTCGAACATCGCCACCATGCGCCGCCAGCTGCACCGGCTGGGCCTGTCCCATGATCCGCGACGGACGCTGTCCACCACCGACCCCGAGTTCGTGAAGTGGACGCAGTGGATCTTCCTGCGCATCTTCGACTCCTGGTACGACCCCGAGGCACCGAACGCCGACGGCATCACGGGCCGGGCGCGCCCGATCGCCGAGCTGCGCGAGGAGCTGCGGGCGGGCACCGTGGACCCGTATGCCCTCGCCGAGCGGCAGGGCATCGAGCTGCCCGCGGAATGGGCCGGTCGCAGCGCTGCCGACGTCATCGCGGCGTCCGACACCGAGCTGTCCGAGCTCGCGGATTCCTTCCGCCTGGCCTACATCTCCGAGACCCCGGTGAACTGGTGCCCGGGCCTGGGCACCGTGCTGGCCAACGAGGAGGTCACCGCCGAGGGGCGGTCCGAGCGCGGCAACTTCCCGGTGTTCACGCGTCGGCTGCGGCAGTGGAACATGCGCATCACCGCGTTCGCGGACCGGCTGATCGACGACCTGGACCGAGTGGACTGGCCGGAGTCGATCCGGGCGATGCAGCGGAACTGGATCGGTCGCAGCCACGGCGCACAGATCACCTTCCCCGTCTCCGGGTCGGCGATCGACGGTGGCGGCGTGGCGAGCTTCGATGTGTTCACCACCCGCGCCGACACCCTGTTCGGCGCGACCTTCTGCGTGCTCTCCCCCGAGCACACGCTGCTGGCCGAGCCCTCGACGCTGCCCGCCCAGTGGCCGGCGGGCACCAAGGATGCCTGGACCGGTGGCGCGGAGGGCCCGCGTGCCGCGGTCGCCGCCTACCAGGCCCGGGCCGCCGCGCTGGACGAGGACGAGCGCACAGCCGATGACCGAGAGAAGACCGGCGTGTTCACCGGCCTGTTCGCGACGAACCCGATGGACGGCCGTGAGCTGCCCGTGTTCACCGCGGACTACGTCCTGACCGGCTACGGAACCGGCGCGATCATGGCCGTGCCCGCCGAGGACGCGCGGGACTTCGAGTTCGCCGCACGCTTCGACCTGCCGGTGATCCGCACCGTGCGGCCACCGACCGATTTCGAAGGCGGTGCCTGGACCGGCACGGGAGAGAAGATCAACTCCGCCAGCGCGGAGCTGGATCTGAACGGCCTGGACCTGGACGAGGCGAAGACGCGGGCCACCGCGTACGCCGAGGAACAGGGCTTCGGCCGCGCCCGCACCACGTTCCGGCTGCGCGACTGGCTGTTCTCCCGCCAGCGCTACTGGGGCGAGCCCTTCCCGATCGTCTACGACCCGGCCGCACCCGAGGTGCCGATCCCGCTGCCGGAGGAGATGCTGCCCGTGGACCTGCCGGAGGTCGCGGACTTCTCCCCCAGGACCTTCGACCCGGCGGACGCGGACACCGAGCCGCAGACACCGCTCTCGCGCGCCACCGAGTGGGCCGAGGTCGAACTGGACCTGGGCGAGGGCCCCAAGCGCTACCTGCGCGAGACGAACACGATGCCGCAGTGGGCCGGCTCCTCCTGGTACCACCTGCGCTACATCGATCCCACCGAGGACGAGGTCCTGGTGCGCCCGGAGAACGAGCAGTACTGGCTGGGTACCCGCGAGGACGGCGGCGTGGGCGGGGTGGACCTGTACGTCGGAGGGGTGGAGCACGCGGTGCTGCACCTGCTGTACGCCCGGTTCTGGCACAAGGTGCTGTTCGACCGCGGGGACGTCTCCAGCCAGGAACCGTTCCACCGCCTGTTCAACCAGGGGTACATCCAGGCCTTCGCCTACACCGATGCCCGCGGCGTCCACGTCCCGGCGGAGGAGGTCGAGGCAGGTGCCGACGGCACCTTCACCTATCAGGGCGAGCCCGTCACCCAGGAGTACGGGAAGATGGGCAAGTCGCTGAAGAACGCGGTGGCGCCCGACGACATGTACGAGGAGTACGGCGCGGACACACTGCGCGTGTACGAGATGTCGATGGGCCCGCTGGACCTGTCCCGGCCGTGGGAGACCCGCGCCGTGGTCGGCTCACAGCGCTTCCTGCAGCGGCTGTGGCGCCTGGTGATCGATGAGGAGACGGGTCATCTGGCCCTCTCCGAGCAGCCGGCGGATCTCGCCACGCTGCAGGCCACGCACCGGGCGATCGACGGGGTCGCCCGGGATATGGAGCGGATGCACTTCAACACCGCGATCGCGAAGCTCATCGAGCTGGTGAATCAGCTGACCAAGCAGCTGACGTCCACCGGGTCCACGCCGCGGGAGGCGGTCGAGCCGCTGGTGCTGATGGTCGCACCGCTCGCGCCGCACCTGGCCGAGGAGCTGTGGACCCGGCTGGGGCACAGCGGGAGCATCTCCCGCGTCGCCTACCCGGTCGCGGATCCGGAGCTGCTGAAGGCCGAGCGCGTCACCTGCGTCATCCAGGTCAAGGGCAAGGTGCGTCACCGCATCGAGGTGGATCCGGAGATCGCCGAGGCCGATCTGGAGGCTGCGGTCATGGCCGAGGAGCGGGTCCAGGAGCTGCTGGAGGGTCAGACGGTCCGGAAGCTGATCATCCGGGCGCCGAAGATCGTGAACATCGTGGTGTGAGCGTGGCCCGGCTCTCGCCGGATCGCGAGACCGGTCCTCTGCGGCCCCGGAGCTCCTTCGAGCTCCGGGGCCGCGTCGTCCGCGGGACCCGTCGCCGATGACGGTTCCTCCACCGCACGGGTCCGTCCACAATCTGCGCTCCCTCCCGGCCGCGAGGAGGGCGCACTGCCTACGGTCGCGCCATGAATACTTTCTGGGGTTGCGAGACCGAGGAACTGACCGAGCTGTCCGCCGTCTTCGGCACCCGTGCCGTCCGGCTGCAGACCCTGATCCAGCAGGCCGCGTCGTGTGTGCGTGCCGCCGACTGGATCGGCCCCGATGCGGAGGACCACCGGATACGCACCGAGGACCTGGTCGAGTTCGTGATCGGTCTGGTCGAGCGCCTGCGGGAGCTCGGAGAGCTGCTCGGGGACGAGGCCGCGGAGCAGGACCTCTGCTCCCAGGCTGACGGTGTCCCGGCACGGGCAGGGGACCCGCTCGGGGTGCGCGCCACCCCGCCCTGGGTCCCCGACGATCTCGATCTCGTGCCGGACCTGAGCCGACCGGGCCACGACCCGATGATGGGCGGCCCCCTCATGCATCCGGACCCGAGCCGCCTCGTGGACCTCCTGCCGGATCTCCCGGACCTCGGCGACCTCGGCCCGTTGATCGGCGGCCCCCTCATGCACGAGGACCCGATCGGCCTGCTCCCGGCAACGGGACCTCTCCCCGAGGGCGAGGACTTCGCCCTGGACCCGGAGACTCTGGCTGAGGCGGAGAGCCACCGGAAGCTCCTCCTCGGCGAGGTCCCCGGGGTAGGACTCGCACAGACGCTGATGGACGACCATGCGGCGATAGGTGACATCTTCGACCACGCCGAGACGACGCTCGAGGAGAACGGGTACGGCGCCTTCGCCCCGGCGCTCTCACTGGCACGCATGCCGCACGACATCTCCGGGGGCGTGCTCGGCGAGGACTCGACGCTGGCACAGGCGTTCTCCAGCATCGACCGGGGAGTGGCCAACGTGATGCAGACAGGCGACGAGGTGTTCTCCGCGGTCGGTGACGGTGACCTGGCCGGCGCGATCCAGGCGAGTGAGCGCGGGGTCTACCGTCATGCGGGAATGTCCGCGGACCTCCTGACGATCACCCCGGTTCCCGCCATCGCGGACACCGCCTCCGACCTGATCGGGACCGGTGCGGACGTGACGGAGCCGTTCAACCCCGAGATGGCCGAGACCCTCCGCTCGGCGGAGCAGGCGGCCAAGGAGTACGGTCAGGCCTGGGAGCGGGGCCAGGAGCGGCTCACCGAGCCGGAGACCTACTACGACCTGCGTCGGACCTACTTCCCGGCCCCCTGGGACCCGCAGGCCTGAACGACCGGCCGGGGACGCTGACCGCGCCCCACAGCCGGCGCTCCCTCACCGCTGCTCCTCGACGGGCGCCTGCGGCGGGGCGTCCGAGCCCGTTCCGCCGCCGGTCTCCCCATCGGCCGTGCCCACGGTGAGGACCAGCCCCGGGCCGTCCTCACCGGCCGAGACCGCGACGCTCTGCCCGTCCTGCACCTGTCCGCGCAGGATCAAGCGGGCGAGGCCGTCGCCGATCTCCTTCTGCACCAGTCGCTTGAGCGGACGCGCCCCGTACAGGGGATCGAAGCCCTCCGCGGCGAGCCAGCGGGTGGCGGACTCGTCCACCTCCAGGGCGATGCGGCGCTCGCGCAGCCGCTCGGCCACCTCCTGGATCTGGAGCGCCACGATGCTGCCCAGCTGCTCCCGATCCAGGGCCTCGAACATGACGATGTCGTCCAGGCGGTTGAGGAACTCGGGCTTGAAGGAGGCCCGCACCACCTGCATCACCCGGTCGTGCTTCTCCTTCTCGGAGAGCGCCTGGTCCTGCAGCGCGACGGCACCGAGGTTCGAGGTGAGGACGAAGATCGTGGAGCGGAAGTCCACGGTCCGCCCCTGCCCGTCGGTGAGCCGGCCATCGTCGAGCACCTGCAGCAGCACGTCGAACACGTCCTGATGCGCCTTCTCGATCTCGTCGAGCAGCACCACCGAGTACGGCTTGCGCCGCACGGCCTCGGTGAGCTGCCCGCCCTGGTCGTAGCCGACGTATCCCGGGGGCGCGCCGACCAGGCGCGATACGGTGTGCTTCTCGCCGTACTCGGACATATCGATGCGGATCATGGCCCGCTCGTCGTCGAAGAGGAACTCGGCCAGAGCCTTGGCGAGCTCGGTCTTGCCCACGCCCGTCGGCCCGAGGAACAGGAAGGAGCCGGTGGGCCGGTGCGGATCCGAGATACCGGCCCGGGCACGACGCACGGCGTCGGAGACCTCGGCGACGGCTCGCTGCTGGCCGATCAGGCGCCGCCCGATGATCTCCTCCATCTGCAGGAGCTTCTCGGTCTCGCCCTGCAGCAGCCTGCCGGAGGGGATGCCGGTCCAGGCCTCCACCACCTCGGCGATGTCATCGGGCCCGACATGGTCGGCGACCATCGGCCGCTGCTGCGCGCTGTGCTCGTCCGACTCCTGCTCCTCGGCATCGCGCAGCTGCTCCTTGAGCGCGGGGATGTCCCCGTACAGGATCTTCGAGGCGGCGGTCAGATCGCCGTCGCGCTGGGCGCGATCGGCCTGCATGCGCAGCTGCTCGAGCTGTGCCTTGAGGTCGCCGACGAGGTTCAGGCCGGCCTTCTCCCGCTCCCAGCGGGCCGAGAGCTCGTCCATCTGCTCGGTCCGGTCGGCCAGCTGCGAGCGCACGGACTCCAGCTGGGCGAGGCTGCCCGGGTCCTGGCTGCCGACGAGCGAGAGCTCCTCCATCTTCAGCCGGTCCACCTGACGGCGCAGGATGTCGAGCTGCTCGGGCGAGGAGTCCAGCTCCATGCGCTGGCGGGACGCGGCCTCGTCGACCAGGTCGATGGCCTTGTCCGGCAGCTGGCGGCCGGAGATGTAGCGGGAGGACAGCGCCGCGGCCGCCACCAGGGCGGCGTCGGTGATGGTGACCTTGTGGTGCGCCTCGTACTTGTCCTTGAGACCGCGCAGGATCGTCACCGTGTCCTCGACGCTGGGCTCCCCCACCAGCACCTGCTGGAAGCGTCGTTCGAGCGCGGGGTCCTTCTCGATGTTCTCGCGGTACTCGTCCAGGGTGGTCGCGCCGACCATCCGCAGCTCGCCGCGGGCGAGCATGGGCTTGAGCATGTTCCCGGCGTCCATCGAGCCGTCCCCGGACCCGCCGGCGCCGACCACGGTGTGCAGCTCGTCGATGAAGGTGATGATCTGACCGTTGCTGGTGCGGATCTCATCGAGCACGGCCTTCATCCGCTCCTCGAACTCGCCGCGGTACTTCGAGCCGGCGACCATCGAGGAGAGATCCAGCGAGATCAGACGCTTGCCGCGCAGCGAGTCCGGGACGTCGCCGGCGACGACCCGCTGAGCCAGCCCCTCCACCACGGCGGTCTTGCCGACACCCGGCTCGCCGATCAGTACGGGGTTGTTCTTGGTGCGGCGCGAGAGCACCTGCACCACACGGCGGATCTCGCCGTCGCGGCCGATCACCGGATCCAGCTGTCCCTCGCGGGCCAGCTCGGTGAGGTCCACGCCGAACTTCTCGAGGCTCTGGAAGGAGCTCTCCGGGTTCTGGGAGTCCATCTGGGTCATGCGGTCATCTCCTGTGGTCAGTTCCTGGACGGCATCGCGCAGAGCTCTGGGCGTCGCGCCGACCGCGGCGAGCAGTCGGGCGGCCGGGTCCTTTCCGAGTGCGATGCCGATCATCAGATGCTCGGTGGACAGGTAGGTGCGGCGGGAGGTGTCCGCCTCGCGGCGGGCCGCCTCGAGGGCATCGAATCCGGTGCCGATGAAGGTGGGGGATGATCCGCCGCTGGCGCGGGGCAGCGCCTCGATCGCCTGCGCGCTGCGACGGATGACGTCGCTCGGCTCCGCGCCGACCGCCTCGAGAGCGGCCCGACCGATGCCGTCCGCCTGCCCGGCCAGCGCCCACAGCAGATGCAGGGAGCTGATCTGAGGATTGCCGAGCTCGACGGCCCTCTCCGCGGCGGCGGTGACGGCCTCCTGTGATCGGGTGGTGAACTGGAACTCCACGGGGCTCCTCTCCTGAGTCCTC
>JAKDUN010000491.1 GCA_030457675.1 Brachybacterium sp.
TCGTCGATCAAGTTCAAGGGGCAGAGGGAAGGCAGACGCACCTGATGTCCATGAACACCACCACAACGAACACCAACACGACCACGACGAACAGGCTCTTGGAGCTACCGCTGCTCACGCCGGAGTTGCGGACCGCGGTCGAGCGACTCCGGGAGATGGCCGAGGACGACTGGACCGCTTCGATCCTGTATGGGCGGGCCTCACAGGACCGGCACAAGCTGATGCGCTCGATCGATGACCAGCTCACTGACATGGTCGGCTGGTGCCTGCCGATCGAATGGTACCCGGAGGCGATCGTCCGCGATGCTGACCGGTCGGCCTCGCAGTGGCGCAGGCGCGAACGCGAGGGCTTCGACGAGGCCATGGCCTTGATCGAGTCCGGCAGGTATGGCGGCTTTGCCTCTTGGGAGCCGTCTCGTGCCGGGCGCGATATGGAGGTTTACGTGCAGCTGCGCAAGGCCTGCCAGCGCGCCGGGGTCCTCTACCTCACCCACGGCAGGGTGTATGACTTCTCCCGCTCCGATGACACGTTCATGATGGGCTTCGAGTTCCTCCGCGCCGAAGCGGACGCGAACACGATGCGCGAGCGGCAGTTGCGCACAGTCAAGCTCAACGCGGACAAGGGCCGCCCCCACGGTCGCCTCCCGTACGGATACCGGCGGGTCTACGACCAGCACACCGGTGTCCTGCTGCGCCAGGAACCCGACCCCCACACCGGGCAGATCGTCCGCGATGCCGCCCGTGATGTGCTGGCTGGTAAGTCCATGTACTCGATAGCGATGCGGTTGCAGGATGCTGGGGAGCCGACACCGAAGAAGCCGTGGGCCGAGAGTCCCCGCGGCTGGGATACCTACACCGTCCGCCAGGTGCTCCAGAACCCCACCATCGCCGGCAAGCGCGTCTACCGCGGTGAGGTCATCGGCCAGGCGCAGTGGGAGGCGTTGATCGAGTGGGAGGACTTCCAGAAGATCCAGCGCCTGTTCGCCGATCCCGGACGTCTCGTCAAGGGCGGTGGCGGGATGGCCGCGAAGACGCTCATGGTCCACATCGCCCGCTGCCACTACTGCGGCCGCCCTTTGAAGCGGGCCACGATGCGGAAGAAGGAGAGGACTCCGGCGGTGAAGTACCAGTGCCAGTTCCGGGGGTGCTATAAGACGATGATCTCCCAGCCGGGCCTGGACGCCTATGTCGAGCAGGTCGTGCTGGAGTGGTTCCAGAACCCGACCAACCTCGCCTGGCTCACCGGCGACGACGACGGCGACTGGCTCAAGGTTGCCGAGGCTGCCGAGCAGAAGCGGGCGGCGTTGCAGGCCCGCCTGGACGAGGTCATCGCCCAGTACGCGGCCGGGAGTCTGAACCTCGACACGCTCACGAAGCTGGAAGCCGCGTTGCGGCCCCAGATCGCCGAGGCCGAGCAGGCGCTCATCCCCCCGGTGACCGACGAGCGGGTGCGTGCCCTGGTCACCGCCGAGGATGTGCCTGCCGCGTGGGCGGGCCTGCCACTGTTGGAGCGGAGGAAGATCATCAAGGCCACGTTCAACGTCCGCATCCAGCAGACTCAGAACCGGGGCCAGAACGCCTTCGAGCCCGAGCGGGTACTCATCGAGCCCCGCGCACTCTAAAGGACGTGGGGCTCGATGCCGAGACGGTCAGGATGCCGGGTGGGTCAGGTGGCGTCGCCGCGGAGTTGGTGGCGGATCAGCTCGGCCTGCTCGGCACTCATGGGCGGGAACCGGGAGGCTGTGGTCTTCGCGGCCTGCCGGATCGTCTCCCGGTCGGTGTCGGTCAGGGCCTCGTCGTCGATCGCCAGGCGCGGCCTCGTCGTCGTGGTGGGCGTATGGGTCTGGGGTGTCGGGATACTGTTCA
>JAKDUN010000492.1 GCA_030457675.1 Brachybacterium sp.
TGGATCTGACCACCGAGTCCTGGCGAGTCGTGCGTGACACCCCCGGCGTGACCGGGTTCGTCGGCAATGCGACCGACCCGACGCCGCTCAGCTTCGACGAGATCTATTCGATGCTCGAGCCGTCCGTCGGCCTGCCGGAGAAGAAGCGTGCCTCCGGCGCCGGTGCGGGCAAGGCCGCAGCCGCGCAGAAGGTCCCCGACTTCCAGGTCGGTGAGTCCGTCACCGTCATGGACGGCCCCTTCGAGACCATGCCGGCCTCCATCTCCGAGATCCACTCGGAGTCCCAGAAGCTCCAGGTCCTGGTGTCCATCTTCGGGCGCGAGACCCCGGTCGAGCTGGCGTTCGACCAGGTCGCCAAGATCTGAGCGGCATGCGCGGCCGCCGTGCCGCGCGAGTACGACCAGGATCACCCTCGATTCCGGTCGACGCCGCCGCGACGTGCAGGTAACGTCGCACCCCGGGCCCTGCCCCGCCTCCGCGCGGGAACGGGTCGTGCAGTGGGAGGAGCGCATGATGAGCTCCGCCCGGACCACACCACAGTAAGGAAGAGCAATGGCTCCCAAGAAGAAGATCGCGAGCGTCATCAAGCTCCAGATCCAGGCCGGCCAGGCCACACCTGCGCCGCCCGTGGGTCCCGCGCTCGGCGCTGCCGGCGTGAACATGATGGAGTTCGTGAAGGCCTACAACGATCGCACCGCCGATCAGCGTGGCAACATCATCCCGGTCGAGATCACGGTCTACGAGGACCGCTCGTTCACCTTCATCACGAAGACCCCGCCGGCCGCCGAGCTCATCAAGAAGGCCGCTGGCCTTTCGAAGGGCTCCGCCGTCCCGCACACCGACAAGGTCGGCAAGATCACCCAGGCGCAGGTCCGCGAGATCGCGGAGACCAAGATGCCTGATCTGAACTCGAACGACATGGAGGCCGCGGCGAAGATCGTCGAGGGCACCGCTCGTTCCATGGGCATCACGGTGGAGGGCTGAGGACATGGGTTTCCGTAGCAAGGCATACAAGAACAGCGCGGCACTGATCGAAGAGGGTCGCACGTACTCCCCGCTGGACGCGCTGCGTCTGGCACAGAAGTCCTCCCCGGCCAAGTTCGACGCCTCCGTCGAGGTCTCGATGCGGCTCGGCGTGGACCCCCGCAAGGCGGACCAGATGGTGCGCGGCACCGTCAACCTGCCCAACGGCACCGGCAAGACCGCCCGCGTCATCGTCTTCGCGACCGGCGCGCAGGCCGACGCCGCCCGTGAGGCCGGCGCCGACGAGGTCGGCGACGACGAGCTGATCGAGAAGGTCGCCGGCGGCTGGACCGACTTCGACGCGGCCGTGGCCACGCCGAACCTCATGGGCAAGGTGGGCAAGCTGGGCCGCGTGCTCGGCCCCCGCGGCCTCATGCCGAACCCGAAGACCGGCACCGTCACCATGGACGTGACCAAGGCCGTGTCCGACATCAAGGGCGGCAAGATCGAGTTCCGCACCGACCGTGCGGCGAACCTGCACTACCTGGTCGGCAAGGTCTCCTTCTCCGACCAGCAGCTGGTCGAGAACTACGTGGCCGCGCTCGACGAGATCCTGCGTCTCAAGCCGTCCGCGTCCAAGGGCCGCTACATCGACAAGATCACCGTGTCCACCACCATGGGCCCGGGCATCCCGGTCGATGTGAACCGCACCCGCAACCTCCTCGAGGAGACCGACGAGTCCTGATCGACGTGCTGTGAGGCACGAACGGCAGGAGATCAGGTGCAGAGATACCGCCTGATCGTCGGCCTCCGGTCACCCGTTGAGGTGCACTTCCGGGGCCCCCCCCCCCCCCCCGGGGGGGGGGGGCCGTCGTGCGGGCGGGGGGGGGGCCCCCC
>JAKDUN010000493.1 GCA_030457675.1 Brachybacterium sp.
TCCCCCGGACCCCCGGCGACGACGCCGCCGTCCCGCAACGGCGCTCACTTCTCGGGAACCTGCTGCGCGGTGCACTGATCGGCGTCGTGGAGACCGTGCCCGGGGTCAGCGGAGGAACGGTCGCCCTGGTCACCGGGATCTACGACGATCTGATCGCCTCCGGCCACCACCTCACCGCGGCCCTCCGCGCCGTGGTCACCGGTCCGCACCGCCTCTCCCGTGCCCGCCAGGAGCTGGCCGCCGTCTCCTGGCGGCTCGTGATCCCGCTGCTGATCGGGATGGCCACGGCGGTGCTCACCGTCGCGGGACCCATCGGACACCTGGTCCAGACGCATCCGCGCTCGATGCGCGCGCTGTTCTTCGGCCTCGTGGCGGGTTCCGTGCTGGTGCCCGTGCGGCTGTCCGGCGGCGGATGGCGACTGCCGGAGCTCCTCCGCTTCGGGGCCGGTGTGCTCGGTGGGCTGCTGCTCACCTCGCTGCCGGTGACCGCTCTCGAGCCGAGCCCGTGGATCGTCGCCCCCGCCGCCGCGATCGCCGTGTGCGCGCTCGTGCTCCCGGGCGTCTCCGGCTCGTTCCTCCTGCTCAGCTTCGGTCTCTACCAGCCCACCCTGCAGGCGGTGGACGAACGGGACCTGGGGTACATCGCCTGGTTCGGTCTCTGGGCCTGCGTGGGACTGGTCGTGATCGTGCGCCTGATGCGGCACCTGCTGGTCCGCCACCATCGCGGCACCATGGTGGTGCTGGCCGGCGTGATGATCGGCGCGCTGCGCAGCCTGTGGCCCTGGCAGGGGGCGGATGGCACCCTGGCGCCCCCGGGGCCGGACTGGCTCGGGCTGCTCGGGATCGCAGTGGCCGGGGTGCTCGCCGTGCAGCTGCTCGTGCTGCTCGAGGCGCGCAGGACCGCCACCGCGGTGCCGGCCGAGGGCGCGCGACGCGTTGACAGCGCAGACGGCGCAGACGGCTGAGCCCACCACCCGTACCCTGGAGGGCATGGACGACACCACCGCTCAGCCCCAGGACCCCGCCAGCTCGCAGGCCACCGGGCCGGACCTCGCCGCGGTGACGGTGGCCGTCATCGGCGCCGGGAACATGGGCGGTCCCGTCGTCCGCGCCATGCTCGCCGCCGGGGCCCGGCCAGAGCGTCTGCAGATCGTGAACTCGAGCCCGGCCAGCAGCGAGCGCGCGGCCGCAGAGCTCGGCGTCCGCGCCGCGGCGTCCCGCTCCGAGGCCCTGCAGGACGCCGACGTCGTGGTGCTCGGGGTGAAGCCGTACCAGATCCTCGACCTGGCCGGAGAGATCGGTGCGGACCTGCCCGGCGAGGCGATCGTCGTCTCCCTCGCCGCCGGCACCACCCTCGCGCAGCTCGAGCAGGCACTCCCCGCCGGGCAGAGCGTGGAACGGGCCATGCCCAACACCCCGATCTCGGTGGGGGAGGGCGCGGTGGGTCTGATGCGCGGCAGCGCCGTCACCGAGGCGCAGCATGCCCTGGTCCATGCCCTGTTCGCCCGCGCAGGCGTGGCCGTGGACATCACCGAGGACCAGGTGCACGCCTTCATCGGCGCGGCCGGTTCGCTGCCCGGCTTCGTGTTCCTGCTGCTGGAGGCGATGAGCGACGAGGCGGTGCGACTGGGCCTCAAGCGCGACCTGGCCGACTCCCTCGTGCAGCAGACCGTGCGCGGCGCCGCCACCATGCTGATGCAGAGCGGTGTGCACGCAGCGGTCGCGAAGAACGGCGTCTCCAGCCCCGGCGGCACCACCGTGCAGGGCCTGGCGACGCTCGAGCGGGAAGGCGTGCGCTCCGGTGTGGCTGCGGCGATGGCCGCCGCTGCCGAGAAGTCCCGCGAGATGAGTCGGG
>JAKDUN010000494.1 GCA_030457675.1 Brachybacterium sp.
CTCACGGTTCACGTGCTCGCCCTGCTGGCCGGCGCCTGGACCTTCGTGCCGGGAACTGTGCGCCGTCTCGTGCAGGGTCGCGGCCAGGGCCGGCTCGGCGTGGGGCTGCTGATGACCATCGCCGCACTCGGTGCGGTGCTGCTGGGGCACATCGGAGAAGCGGCGGCTCTGGCGTTCCTGTTCTCGCTCGCCGAGGCCCTCGAGGACCGCTCGATGGACCGCGCGAAGCAGGGCTTGCGGGCTCTGCTCTCGCTCATCCCCGAGACTGCCCGCCTCTCCCGCGCGGGAGGGCCCGAGACCGTCGCCGCCGCGGAGGTCCGCACCGGTGACGTGCTCCTCCTCGGTGCGGGAGACAAGGTGGCGACCGACGGGGTGATCGCCTCCGGCCGCTCGTGGGTGGACACCTCGGCGATCACGGGAGAGTCGATCCCGGTCGAGGTGGGCCCGGGCGATGAGGTGCATGCCGGTTCCGTCAACGGCGCGGGCACGCTGTCACTGCGTGCTTCGGCCGACGGCCGCGACAACTCGCTCACCCAGATCGTGCGCCTGGTCGAGCAGGCCCACGCCGCCAAGGGCGAGCGGGCGCGCCTCGCCGAGCGCATCGCCCGCCCGCTCGTACCGGTGGTGCTGGTGGTCGCCGCGCTCGTGGCCCTCATCGGCTCTCTCGCCGGCGATCCCGGCACCTGGATCCAGCGAGCACTCGTGGTCCTCGTCGCCGCCTCCCCCTGCGCTCTGGCGATCGCGGTGCCGGTCACCGTGATCTCCTCGATCGGCGCGGCCAGCAAGCTCGGCGTGGTCATCAAGTCCGGTGCCGCCTTCGAGCAGCTCGGCACGATCCGCACCGTCGCCCTGGACAAGACCGGCACCCTCACCCGCAATGAGCCTCGCGTGGTGGATGTCGCCACGACCCAGGGCTACAGCCGTGAGGACGTCCTCGCCCGGGCCGCTGCACTGGAGTCCGTCAGCACCCACCCGCTCGCGGCCGCGGTCATCGCCGCAGCCGATACGGCGGTGGACGCCCTCGATGTGCAGGAGATCCCCGGGCACGGCATCACCGGGAGCGTCGCGGGCCGTGCGGTGCGCGCGGGAAGCCCTCGTTGGATCGCGCCCGACGAGCTCGCGCCGCGCACCCACGAGATGGCCTCTCGCGGGATGAGCATCGTGATGGTCGAGGAGGACGGCCGGGTGATCGGCGCTCTCGGCATCCGTGATGAGCTGCGTCCCGAGGCTGCCGAGGCGGTCGCCGCCCTGCATGCCCAGGGGATCCGCACCCTCATGCTCACCGGGGACGACGCCGTGACCGCTCGTGCGATCGCGGCGGAGGCCGGCATCGATGAGGTCCATGCCGAGCAGCTGCCCGCTGACAAGGCTGCCCACATCCGTCGCCTGTCCGCGCAGGCACCGACGGCGATGATCGGTGACGGCATCAACGACGCCCCTGCCCTCGCCTCGGCCACCGTGGGCATCGCGATGGGGGCCACCGGCACGGCGGCGGCCGTGGAATCGGCCGACGTCGCCTTCACCGGCACTGACCTGCGCCAGATCCCTGCCGCGCTGGCTCATGCTCGCCGGGGCCGCCGCCTCATGACCGGGAACATCGCCCTCGCCCTGGTAATCATCGTGGTGCTCTTCCCGCTGGCGCTGTTCGGCGTGCTGGGTCTGGCCGCGGTGGTGCTCGTGCACGAGGCCGCCGAGGTCGTGGTGATCGCCAACGGCATGCGGGCTGCTCGAACACAAGCCGTGATCACGCCGGGGTCGTCCCACCCGAGCACGCAGGATCTGCGCGCGGCGTCCACCGCGTGAGATGTGCGGAGCGGTGGCTGTCGAAGCACTCCGCAGAACCC
>JAKDUN010000495.1 GCA_030457675.1 Brachybacterium sp.
CCGTAGCTCACGATCGAGACGGAGGCGGGGCCCACCTCGAGGCGCTGGAACAGGTCGAGGTGCATGCCGAGGGCGTCGGCGAGGACCGACTTGATGATGTCGCCGTGGCTCACCGCCACCCACACCGCCTCCGGCCCGTGCTCGGCCTCCACGGCGGCATCGTGGCGTCGGATCGCCGCCACCGCCCGCGCCTGCATCCCCGCCATGGACTCACCGCCGGGGAAGACGACGGCGGAGGGCTGCGACTGCACGATCGGCCAGAGATCCTCGGTCGCGAGATCGCTGAGCCGTCGGCCCTGCCACCGGCCGTAGTCGCACTCCGTGAGCTCGGTATCGACCGTCGAGGACGGTGCGCCGCTCTGGCGCTCGAGGATGGCCCGGGCGGTCTCCGCGCAGCGCTCGAGAGGACTCGACACCACCTGGGCCACGGGCACGGCCGCGATCCTGTCCCCGGCCAGCGCCACCTGCTCCCCTCCGAGACGGTCGAGGTGGACGCCGGCGGTCCGACCCGCCAGCAGTCCCGTCGCATTGGCCGTGGTGCGGCCGTGCCGCACGAGGAGTACTGTCGCCATCGCTCCAGCCTATCGACGCGGTCGAGCGCCGTGCGTTGTCCTCGCCGTGGCAGAGGATGCTGCCGATTGCACTTCCAGGCGCGGACCGCCTGACACATTGCGGAGAGGCCCGGCTCGTTCGGGACATGTCCGGATGAGGTGCGGCGCAGGGGTGCGCCGACTTCACCCGCCGATGCGAGGCATCGGCTGACGAGAGGACATGGCATGGCTTCGAAGGACGAGAAGAACCTGGCCCAGGTGGTCGACAAGATCGCGAAGATGGACGAACCGGCCCGGTCGCTCGTACAGCGCGTCCATGAGGTCATCGTGGCCGCCGCGCCCGCGCTGAAGCCGCGGATCTGGTACGGCATGCCCGCCTATGCGCTCTCCGCGAGCACGCCGGCACTGGTGACCCTGCGTCACGACGAACGGGTCAACCTCGCCCTCACCGAGAAGGTCGAGCTCATCCCCGCAGGTGGTTCCGAAGGTGCCCTGATGCCCGCGGCGTGGTACCTCGAGGCGCTCGACGAGACCACGGAGAATCGCATCGCCGAGATCGTGCGCGCTGTGGTCTCCTGAGCACGGCGTACTGACGCGAGGGGGTCCGGCCCGGGAGGCGCGAGCGCGAGTTCTGTGTCGAATGATGTGACACGCTGACGGCATGGACATGAGCTACTTCTGGACCGGATGGTCCCCCATCTGGCACACCCTGCTGATCGGTGTCGTCGGTTACCTGACCCTGGTGATCCTGCTGCGGGGGACCGGGCCGCGCACGATGGCGAAGATGACCCCGTTGGACTTCGTGATCGCGGTGAGCCTGGGCTCAGTGTTCGCCCGCACGGTCACCGCAGTCGATGTCAGCCTCGCCCAGGCGGTGGTGGCTCTGGTGCTGCTGGTCCTCGTGCAGTGGGGTCTCGCCTTCTTCAGGTCACGCTCGAAGCTCGTGCGTCGCCTCCTCGACTCGCCCCCGGCGCTGCTCTATTACGCCGGTGAGCTGCAGTCCAGGACTATGCGTCGGCACCGGCTGACCGAGGTGGACGTCCACACCGCCGCCCGCCAGGCAGGGCACGGGTCGCTCGAAGGCATCCAGGCAGTGATCCTGCATCAGGACGGTTCGCTCGGAGTCATCGGGAAGGACTCGATGGGTGACGGCTCGAGCCTGCTGCCCTACGTCGAGCGTCATCGGGGAGAGGCCGGGAACCTGGCGTAGGCGACCGAGTGCTCTACGATGGAGCGACGCCAGTGCGCGGCGTGAGATCGGGTGCGAGCGCCTCGCGCTCGTCGA